>JASEGA010000006.1 GCA_030018315.1 bacterium
GGCAAGAGATATAGAGCATAATAGAGAATATGAGGACATTCTTGCTGAACAATAAGGAGGACATTCTACCTTAACAGTAACAGAAAAAAAGTGAATTTTTTCTCAATATTTCTAACAGAAACCTTCTTAGTTATCTAAACTCCATATCAAACCTTATTCCGCTTGGAAAGTCTCGCGTTCTTAATCTCATTTATGATGCGATATTTGAGATGAAAGGAGGTCATCTCAAAGCCCTTATTGTATTATTTCAACAATGAGTTTTCTAGTAAAGAATTTTAAACCCTCTTTTTCTTCCAAATTTTCTCTTACTTGATGAAAAGTAACAAATACTTTTTGGTCATCTATCATACAAGTAGCTCCCATCCGGATCTCACCAGTATGAGTTTTTTCGTCAATAACATAAACAGCAATAGCAGGCAAAAGTCCAATGATGCAACCACCTAACACAAAAAGCCAATCAATAGGGTCTTTTTACGATAAAAGTAGTCTTCTACCCGTAAAATCACTTTTGGGGAAGTATTTTTCTTCGAGACAGAAATGTTATAATCCTCTAAGGCGTAGTTTATTATATTCCTTAATCTCATAACATCAAGTTTTCAAGTATTGTCTGTTATTTCTAATTGAATTTCTTTAGTTTGTATAGGTTTAACTCGTGGATAAATTTCAAAAAGAGTAATCGCGGAAGGTTCAAGTATTCCCAGTAGTGTATTGAGAATAATACAGAATCCCAATAATCCGACTATAAGAACAATCTTCTTCATAATTTCACCTCCTATAATTTCTCATGCTTCTTACGATTACTCCCAAAATTTCAAATTCTTTATTTTGACTACTCGTCTGTACTTTTCAGTTTACTGCCATCAAATAACTCATCTGATAGCCCGGTATTGATTTTTGCATCCCTGGTTTTTATCACTGTCTCAAATTCACCTCTTTCAACCATACTTTTTAACGCTTCCCTCTGCGGTTGGAGCATTTTCTCTACCATCTCACGCTGCTCTTCTGGCAATTCTTGCGGTCCTTTTTCCATCTCCTGTAACTCTTTTTGCATCTCTTCCCTTTCTTCTTCAGAGATTTCTGGTTTTCCCATCCCACCAATAGATATTACAGTTTGATATGGGATAAGCATCCCATCAAGTTTACGGTAATCTTCCAGCCTAACAGTGTATTTTATATTTTGTGGCTCCCCTTCTTCATCCAATTGCTTCATCTCACATTCTATTTTCCTAACAACCCAGTTATTTGCATCTACCCATAACTTGCCGCTGATTTTTTCGTCAGGGAGTTCACCTTTCTCCTTACTATACATTTCTATCAGTTGACGCATATCTTCTATCTTTAAAATATATGTCTTATATTCACCAATTTTACCCATACCTTCATATTTAGGGTTAACAAGAGTTGCGAATTGTTCATATATCTGGTAAGGATTACGGCTTGCTTTCTTATTTTTGGGCTCCCCGGATACAGAGTCAAGCCACCATTCATACACACCATCATAGATAGTGACAAATTTCTTACCCATTACCTCAGTCTCTGACCTTGTCTTGTATATTGGCTTACCAGCCAGAATTGCACGCTTCTGATAAAGTGTATACATATCTGTGACAATAGTAATATCATTTACACCTTTCATTTGTTTCTCGTATGCAGTTATCGCATTCTGTATAATCTCACCCGCTGTATATTCTTTTGCTAATGCAAGGATAGGCAGTATGCCGACAACTGCTATTGTATAAAGTATCTTCTGTTTCATCTTTACCTCCTATACTAATCGGTTAAATTCAACCTTCTTCTCATAAGGGATGAGAGAGGGGTTGTTTATCTCTTCATCCCCACTTTGCCACAATAAAATTGAGACAGCTCCAATTACTACCATAAGCCTCGCCTCCTTTAAAACTCATTTAACTGACTTTCTCTAAAATCTATTATTCCTCATTTTTATCCGAGAGTCTTCTACGAGTTTCCATATTTGTCCCAATAAAGTATCTTTTCTATACCAAGCCTTTCTTTTTCATGTTCTTTTAATTCTTCCTCAGGATAGCCAAGAGTAATTAAAGCTACAACCTTTGTACCTCTTGGTATTTTTAATATGTTTCTAACTGCACGCTCATTAAACCAACCAATCCAGCAAGTGCCTAACCCGAGCTCAGTTGCCATCAAAACCAGATGTTCTACCGCTATCCCCATATCAAGTAGATGATACTCAATCCCCTTTATACCAGCACCTACTCTGTGTGTAATAAAACTTAAATCAGCACACGCCACAATTATAATAGGCGCAGTCTTTGCCCATGCATTTGAGACTACTATTCCACCTAATGCGTTTTTTGTAATTTGGTCTTTAATATCTTTATCCTTGACTACAACAAACCGCCAGCATTGTGAATTGCAGGCAGATGGTGCAAGTCTTGCCGCCTCTATAATCTGCTCTATCTTATCATCTTCAACAGGCTTATCAAGATACGATCTGACGCTACGCCTCTTCTTAATAATATCCATCAACACTGCCATAAACTTTTAGACTAATAACTCTTAGACTTTTAGACTATTTACTCCACTTTGGCTTCCTTTTCTCAAGAAATGCTGCCATCCCCTCTTGTCCCTCTTCAGATACACGCAACGATGCAATAACTTTAGCTGTATATTTCTTGACTTCATCAAAACTCATCCCCGGTACATTTCCAAGTAACTCCTTACATACAGCTATTGCATTTGGACCACTTGAAAGTAGTTGGCTTACCAAATCATCCACTGCCTTGTCAAGCCCTTCTAGCGACACTACCTGATTAACAAGCCCCGCCTCTAAAGTCCTATCTGCAGTCAGCCTCTCACCTGTAAGAAAGAACTCTCGTGTCCTGCCTTCACCGCATTTCCTGATTACATACGGTGATATACAAGCAGGGATGAGACCGAGCTTGACTTCACTGAAGCTAAACTTTGCATCACTTGATGCAATTGCAATATCACATACAGCTACAAAGCCAGTCCCTCCACCAATAGCTGCACCATTAACCCTTGCAATAACTGGCTTAGGTAAAGAGTAAATAAGATAAAATAGTTCTGCTAACTCCAATGCTTCATTGAGGTTTTCATCAAACGAGTAATCTTTAACCCTTCTCATCCAGTTCAAGTCTGCACCCGCACAGAATGACTTACCTTCTCCTGTTAGCACCGCAACACGAACATCGTTTCTTGTCTTTATGTCTTTAAATACCTGTGTCAGTTCTTTAATCATCACCTCATTAAATGCATTATGGACTTCAGGCCGATTAAAAGTAACCCTTGCTACAAGCCCTTCTACTTTATAAGTTATAGTGTCAAATGTTCCCATACCTTATATAGTACTTTTTATCTTATTCAACCAATATACATCTGCTTTATCCCTTTCTCTGTATGAATTCTTTTTGCTCTCTATAAGTTTATCAATACTTAACACCGGAATTTCAACACCTTCTACTTTTTCTATCACTGTATCCTGGGTGGATGTTTCATAATTTATATTCCATAAAGTAGAGATAAGGTCTATCTCAGTCTTCCCTACAATCTTTACAGTTTGGCACTTTTTAAACTCGTCTTCTTTTAGCTCTCTTACTCTTGGATAGATATCTTTCAGTGCTTCCTTTATCCGGCGAATGTTCTCAGCCGCAGGCTCTATAATGAAATCACAGTCATTTGTAAACCTTTCCTGCTTGGAAATTTCTTCAATCCCATGTAATTTACACGCATATGCACCACAAACTATGTATTTAACATCGTATTTGTTAAATCTTTTGCATACCTCTAAGAAACTCTTATCTATCATTTCTTAGTAAGTTCTTCCCACGCTTTCATAACTCTACGGAATTCATCTTCCTGCTTTTCCTGTAAGTTCTTATACCGATAAATACCAGGGGGATAAGGTTTGACTTTTAATCGCATATATTCATATCTGTCAATTTCGTCTATTCTATTTTTTGTTATCCTATGGCTTAATTCCCATCTATTCTGTTCTTCTACTGTTTTAAATCTGTGAATTGAACTACTCATTTTTCTGCTTTCCTAATCCCGCAACTTATTTCCGCACCAGTGACAATTCTTGAAATCAGAGGAGATGATAATTGGATTACCACATTTTAGACAACGCCATTTTTTATCCTGGTCCAAAAGCCATTCTTTAACTTTTCCTTCTTTAATCATCTGGAGATTTCTCCTCAGGTCCATACCTATCCCATCGCAAATCTTGGCAAATTTATCAAATATTTGACAAGTACCGTATTCAACACATTCATAGCAAAAGTTTAGTTTTCTGGCATTCAAACATTTTAAAACCTTACAATTACTACCCCATTCCTTGTCATAAGACCATCCATAAACACCTATCGCCTGACAGCCTTCGCATCTAACTTCTTCAGGAGAACAATTATGCCTTTTTGCTATTTCTTTTTGGAGTTCTTTTGAATCTTTATATGCCCGATAAATCTCACAGATTCCACAGTAGAGACCGCATCTACCTATAAGATTTCCATTCACCAATTTTCACCTCCTTTATTTCTTGGCATTTCGCATAACTCAGTGATAAACGCATTGCGATTATCACTCTCCCGCTCAGTGGGATTATACACAATTAGGCTTATTTTTCACCTTCCCTGTGCAATCTGTATCTTCATTCACATTCTAAATACTCCAAACTTATGGTCCGGAATAGGTGCATTAAGGGACATTGAGATGCCTAACCCAAGCACTGTCCTTGTATCAACTGGGTCAATTATTCCATCATCCCATAGCCTGGCAGTTGAATAATAAGCACTGGATTGCTCCTCATACTCTCTTAATATAGGCTCACGCAGTTTTTCTCTCTCCTCATCAGTCAATTCCTTACCCTCTTTTTTAAGTGCTTCTATCTTCACATCTAAAAGAACATCAGCTGCCTGCTCACCACCCATCACACATATTTTAGCATTCGGCCACATCCATAATAACCTCGGTTCATATGCTCTGCCACACATCCCATAGTTGCCTGCCCCATAAGAGCCACCTATAATAACTGTAAACTTGGGCACATCTGCATTAGCGACTGCATGCACCATCTTAGCACCATCTTTGGCTATACCTTGATGCTCATACTTTTTACCTACAATAAAGCCAGTTATATTTTGTAAGAAAACAATATGCTGGCTCGCCAGGCTCTAAGCGCTCAAGGTCAAACTTCTTTGGTAGAGGTAGATTCTGGACAATATTTCTTGTTATCTCCAAAGCATGCTCATCATTAACCGCATAGTGGTCAGTAACACCCGAAATCCGACAGTGAACATCAGCACCACCAAGCTCCTCAACAGTTACTACCTCACCAGTAGCCGCCTTAACAAGCGGCGGCCCCCCAATATAAATTGTGCCCTCCTCTTTTACAATAACTACTTCATCACTCATCGCCGGCTGATATGCACCGCCAGCAGTACAGAAGCCCATAACTGCTGAAATCTGTGGTATGTTCATTGCCGACATGCGTGCCTGATTGTAAAAGATACGTCCAAAGTGGTATTTATCAGGAAAAGTGCCTGCCTGTAATGGTAAAAATATTCCACCCGAATCTACGAGATATATACAGGGGAGCCTATTCTCCATCGCAATCTCTTGCGCTCGTATATGTTTTTTAATAGTCTCAGGCACATAAGTGCCACCCTTAACAGTGGCATCGTGTGCAACTACCATAACTTCTCTGCCATGAACTACACCTATTCCTGTAACTATACCTGCACATGGGTGCTCGTTGTTATACATACCACAACTCGCAAGTGGTGATAATTCAAGGAATGGTGTATTTGGGTCAAAAAGTAGTTTCAGCCTATCCCTGACAAACAGCTTACCACGTGCCTTATGCTTCTCATGCATCTTAGAGGGCCCACCTTTTTTAACCTCAGAAAGCCGTTCCTTTAACTCCTTAACAAGCGACTTCAGGTGCTCCTTGTTTTCATTAAACTCTGAACTATTTGAATTTATCTTTGACTCTATCTTATACATAGCAACTCCCTGTTAAATTACAACATTAAATAAGTTTTTACTCAACGAAGTAGTAATTTAACTTACTCTAAACCAATCTGCTAAACCCACTGTAGTCAATGGGACTAAAATATCCGCTATCATACTTAAACTAATACTACCTTATACCCGTAGTATAAAATACCTGTTTTACCTTCCTCTTGAATCTTCCCATTATATCACCTTAATCTCTCTGCTTTCATCTTTCATAAATTATCTCCCCCCCTTTAGCATATTGAGAAATGGGAGAAACACCTTTTTTGAAATCTTCTGGCGACATAGTAATGATGTCGAGTGGAATTAAAAATTTATCCATTAACTTCCATTCTATATCTCCTAACATCCTTGCTCTTTCAAATATTCCTTTGCCACTAAAACTTTTGGAGATTATAACTATGTCAATATCGCTATCTCCTCTGTAATTCCCTCTCGCATAGGAACCGAATAAAATTATCTTATCTATCTCAAACCCACTGTTTTCTAATAGATTTTTCAAATACCCTATTATTTTTTCAATCTTTTCTTTAGCCATTTTAATATCTCCTTAGTGTTTTTGAGAATATCGTTCACTTTTTGTTTATTATATTCTTTTAACAAAACTCTCAATTCTTCGGGATATCTTGTAGGAATGCTAACACGATTAAGTTCTGTGACAAACTCTTTTAAGTTATCTGGAAGTGATAGTTCTATCTTTTTAACCAAATAAATAAGGTTATGAACTTTTGGTGGGAGCTCGTTTAATTTCTGAGTATACAATCCTTTCAACGCTTTCTCAATAGATAAATGGCACATAAAAACTGTATAAATATATCTGCCTGTCTTAAACATTGCTTCCGCTGTTTCTACATCATACTCAGCCTGCTTAAACCACTCATTAGGCAGTTTTAATTTTTTACCCATTATTTTAGCTAACTCAATTAGAACCTACTTCAATACCGCCTTATACCCATAGCACAGGATACCGGTCTTACCTTCCTCTTGAATTTTACGAAATACAAGTTTCACTTTCTTGCCAATTTCAACAGCTTCTGGCTTACAATCTACAACTTGTGTCGTCAATCGGACACCATCGTTTGTCTCAATTACTGCAATAACATAAGGTATCTGAGTTGCAAATTGCTCAGGTGCCACTCTGACTACTGTAAAAGTAACTATTTTACCTTCATCACTTAACTGCACAGTTTCAAACTCTTTTGACCTACATTTAGGGCAAATAAGACGGGGTGGAAAAAGTATCTTACCGCATTTCTTGCATTTACCTGCCTCTAATCTATATCTTTGCGGTATCTCTCTTGTATATCTTGGTGATGGCATATCAATAAACTCTAAATATATGGACTACAGACGATGCACCTGAGCCACCCATATTCTGAGTAAGCCCTATTTTGGCACCTTTAACTTGCCGCTTGCCAGCTACACCACGTAGCTGTTCTACTATCTCAACTACTTGAGCTACACCAGTAGCACCTACAGGATGACCTTTAGCTTTTAAGCCACCAGATGGATTAACAGGAATTTTGCCGTCCAGTGCTGTATATCCCTTTTCTGTGAACTCGCCACCCTTACCTTTTGGGACAAACCCTAACTCCTCAATAATACATATCTCAGCTATTGTGAAACAGTCGTGAACTTCAGCTCATCAATATCATCTGGCTTTAAGCCCGCCTGCTTAAAAGCTGTCTCACCCGCAACTCTAACTGCTTTCAATGAAGTTATATCCTCCCTTTGATGCAAAGCAATAGTATCAGTAGCTGCACCTGAAGCAAGTATCTTGACAGGTTTATTAGTGTATTTTTTTGCAACCTCAAGTGGACAGAGTATAACACAGGCAGCACCATCTGATACAGGTGAGCAATCCATCAATGTAAGCGGGTCTGATACCAGCGTAGACTTCACAACTGTATCTACTGTAATCTCACGCTGGAATTGTGCATTTGGGTTAAGTGCACCATTCTTATGATTCTTAACTGCCACAAGGGCAAGCTGCTCCCTCGTCGTCCCATACTTATGCATATGAGCTCTCGCAATCATTGCATATAAAGCTGGAAAAGTCATACCTTCATAAACCTCATACTCCTGGTCAGCAGCCGTTGATAATGCATAAGTTACATCTGCACCATCAGTCATCTTCTCTACACCACCTACAAGAACTATATCACTCATACCAGAAGCCACATCCATAAACCCATGCCTCAACACCATACCACCAGAAGCACAAGCAGACTCAATCCTTACGGCTGGAATAGGGGTAACACCTAAATAATCAGCCATCAGTGCTCCTACATGCTCCTGACCTACAAATAAGCCAGCAGTCATATTACCAACATACATAGAATCTATATGGTCAACTCCTGCATCATTTATCGCTTTGAGTGCTGCCTCTACAAATATATCACGAATTGACTTAGTCCAGAGCTCACCAAACTTTGTCATCCCAACCCCTATAATTGCTACTTCACACATACTTACCTTCTTTCTACTCCGCTACCTTCAAAAAAGTATTCTGGGTATCTTAGTTCCGTAGCATAGATAGTGAGTTCGTGAACTCTAAAGTCTCGTAACTTATCGAAATCTATATCAATTTCTTTGCATAAATTAATTATTTCAGATAAGTCATGAGTTTTTCTAAAAATCTTTCGGTGAAACACAAGGTATGCTTTGAGATACTTCTCAATGCATTGTTGACAATGAAAACAGATTGTATCAGTAGCAGGTTCTTGAGTATTTATTTCGTCTCGGGCAACTTTTAAGTCATTTTCCGCCTTCTTTATCCATTTCTTAACATCCTCTTCTTTCATATCTCTACCCCTTCTTTATGTGCGAAAAATGAAATACAACCAATACTGTTTTTATTAAGGAAATCCCAATCACTGCCTTGGTTGTAATCGCCTCTTGCCATACTGCCGAAAAGAATGATTTTTACTATTTCTAAGCCGTTTGTTTCTATCACTTTCCTAATTACTTTTACAGCAGTTTCTAACATATCTTTCGTCTTTCCCTTTAACTACTCATTCATTATTATCTTTCCCCTAAATTTAGCATACTGACCATAATCTAAGTATATACGGTTGGTCTCAAGCAGTTCCTTAACTTTGACTGCTTTATCCCTTACTTCATCAATTCTATCTGTAACTTTAAACACAAATGCATCACTGCCAGCACCTGACCCAAATGAGACAAGTAAAATAAGGTTGCCCACTTTTGCTACATCAAGGATAGCTGAAAACCCAGTAGGTGAAGACCCAGAGTAAGTATTACCCATCAATGGCACTATCCAGCCAGGTTCAATCTGCTCCTCTGAGAAGCCAAGTCTCTTGCCAACCTCCCTCGGAAACCTACCGTTTGGCATATGGAATACAGCATAAGTAAAATCACTTGGCTTAAGACCCGTCTTTTTAAAAATGCCATTACCTGCCCCCAATATATGCTTGAAGTAAGCAGGCTCACCGGTAAATCTGCCACCATGGCGTGGATAGAATGCACCTTCTCTTCGCCAAAAGTCAGGTGTATCAGTAGCAAAAGAATAAGTATCTATAACTTCTGCAATTACTTTATCTTTACCAAAAATGAAAGCTGACCCACCAGCAGAAGCAGAATATTCAAGTGCATCACCAGGTGCACCCTGTGATGTATCAGCCCCTATTGCTAATGCATACTTCATCTCATTTGCTTTAACAAGACTATATGCAACATACATTGCCTCAGTCCCCGCCTTACACGCAAACTCATAACTCGCTATGTGGACTTCAGGAGTTATACCAAGAGCCTCAGCCACCACTGTCCCCGATGGCTTCACTGCATAAGGATGAGATTCTGACCCTACATACACTGCACCTATTTCTTTTGGGTCAATATCTGCACGCTTAATAGCATTCTTAGATGCCTCAACTGATATAGTGATTGTATCCTCATCAATGCCTGGAACAGTCTTCTCTTTTAATAAGAGCCCACGCTTTACAGCCTCAGGGTCCATCCCCCATTGTTTAGCAATATCATCTACCTTAATCCTATATCTCGGCAGATACGAGCCATAGCCTACAATTCCAACCATTTTATTTATTTTACTCTAATTTTATCATTTCAAGATAATTTTTCAACTTCTCAACAAAATTCTTTGCTGTTTCTAACAAATCTTTAGCTTTTTCTTTAGTAAATGTAAAACCTCCACTATAATCTCCAACAACTCTCTTATCATAGGCGTCATTAAGTGCTTTTCCCAAATCTTTTTCAAAAATTCCTGTTTTTACAAAATGCTCACCAAACAAACTTATCACGCCTTTATGGGAGGAGGCACTCAAACCTTTAGGAAGAAGCACCGCTTCCGCCATAAAAACATTGCATAATAACACCTGGAAGCACAGGAATCATAATCCTCAATATTTGAAGTATGTTCGGCTGTGATTAGGAATTTCTCTGCTTTTTCTATAGGATCTCTTATTTCTTTCAAACTCTTACACCTTCTTTCTTTACATTCAACATCAATGGGGAATTGTAATTTTCAAAGAAATATTCGGGAACTGCTATAACCGAAACAAATTTACCTTCTTCAAGAAGCATGTCAAACAAAAGGTCACTCAAGCCTCTTCTAACCTCAAAAGGATTAAGGGACTCATCAACCACTACAAGTATATCAACATCTGAATCACTTACAGCTTCCCCCCTTACATGAGAACCATACAGTATGATATGTTTGATCTTTCCTCCATACATCTTTAACAAGTGCCCTTTTATTCGATTCACTAAATCTTTTACTCTCGCATCCATTTTCTTCACCTCTTAGCAGGGTTCAGTATACCATTTTATTCCAATTTTATCATTTGTCAAAAGAAAATTTCTTGACTTTTATAAAATAGTTAGTAAAGTTATTTTAATAGGGGGAAGAAATGAAAAGAGTATTTATAGGGATAATTTGTTATTTTATAACAAATGGATACGCTTTTACACAGGGTATGGATTGGGTATGTGCGACAGACAGTGCACCATGGCATGGAAGAGCATTCCATTCATCAGTTGTATTTGATAACAAGATGTGGATTATAGGCGGTGGGTGTGAAGAGGGTGGGATGGTATTAAATGATGTCTGGTATTCTTCTAATGGAGTCAAATGGGTATGTGCTACAGAGAATGCTGAATGGCTGCCAAGATGGGGACATACATCAGTTGCATTTGATAATAAGATTTGGGTTATTGGAGGACTTGATGCTAATTTTGAGTTTAAAAATGATGTCTGGTATTCTTCTGATGGAACTAAATGGGTATGTGCTACAGAGAATGCGGAATGGTCGCCAAGGATTGCACATACATCAGTTGTATTTGACGACAAGATTTGGGTTATTGGTGGATTTGGCTTTCCTTTTGAGTTTAAAAATGATGTCTGGTATTCTGCTACCGGAGATAGTTGGACACTTGCTACAGATAGTGCTGAATGGAATCCAAGAGCTGCACATTCATCAGTTATATTTGATGACAAAATTTGGGTTATTGGTGGATTTGACACCACTTTTATGGTTACAAACGATGTCTGGCATTCTACTAATGGAATTAAATGGGTATGCGCAACAAATGACGCAGAATGGAGTGCAAGATATAGTCACTCATCAATCGTATGTGAGGATAAGATTTGGGTTATTGGGGGAATAGATGACTACGAGTATATGAACGATGTTTGGTACTCAGATAATGGAAGCAATTGGTTATGTGCAACAGAAAGTGCACAGTGGTCACCAAGATATGCACATACATCATTAGTATTTGATAACAAAATGTGGGTCATTGGAGGTGAAGAAATAATAGGAGACAGTGTGAGTTATCCAACTGATGTATGGTATTCAGTTATTGCAGGAATTACAGAAAATAATGTCCAATCAGATAGACTCTATCTTAATGTTACACCAGTTATTGCAAGAGACTATGTAAAAATAAGATACAAAAATAACGGGGATGTAAAAATATTTAATATATTAGGGAATACGGTAAGGAACTTTAAAACCGTAGACGACAGAGATGAAATAATTGTAGAATTAAAAGATAACAATGACAAAAGATTACCTCAAGGTGTATATTTTATTCAACTTAAAACCAAAGCTACCAGTGCAACTGCTAAATTCATAATCATGCAGTAGCGTAAGATATTGATAGCTCAATAAACTTAACAACTCCCATTTATCAATTAAACTTTTTATTTAACTTTTTGTAATTTGGATTTTGTAATTTGGCATTTATCCGCCTTAGGCGGATTTACCGTATCTATCTTTATACACAAATGTAGATAGTTCCTTCCTCAGCGGTGGCTCCGGATATTCAGCCGGATAGCCGACTGGCATAAGCTCAACTACAGCAATACCATCTGGGACACCAAGTATTTTAGCTGCCTCTTTTGCATCAAATGCACCTACATGGACTGTACCAAGTCCATATGAATATGCGGCAAGTGTCAGATTTTGCAGTGCTAATGCGACATCAAACATAAACCAGTCCCCTTTATCTGTCCTCGGCTCACCTTTATAGAAGCCAGCCTTCTTAAGCTCGGCACAAGCTACAAGAACAACAGGTGCCTCAACAATACCGGGACGGGCAGGATTACGCTCAGATAAAGTAGTAACAAGCCTCTCCTTTACTGATTTATCTCTTACTACAATAAACTCCCAGCACTGAGTATTTGCCCATGAAGGTGCCCAACGAGCAGCTTCAAGTAACTCATTTAGTAAATTATCAGCAATATCATCAGGCTTATACTTCCTTATACTACGCCGCTTCTTAATTGCTTGCATTACATCTCCACAGGTCATACGACCCGTATGGAATCCTTCGGACATAATCCCTCCTTAAACTTTTAGACTTTTAGACTATTAGACTTTTAATTTACTTCTCACATAGCTCAATAAGTACACCATGAACAGCACTCGGGTGCAAGAATGCCACCTTCTTAGTAAATGCACCCTTACTTGGTACTTCGTCTATTAATTTAATACCCTTAGATTTAAGCTCAGTTAATACTTTTTCAATATCTTTGACTTCAAAGCATAAATGATGTAACCCCTCCCCTTTCTTTTCTAAAAACTTCGCTATTGGACTATCCTCTCCTATAGGTTCAATAAGTTCAATCTTAACGCTACCTGCATCTCCACAGGATCCTTCGGAAAGCACAGCAACCTTAACCTTCCGATAATCTACTTTAGCAAACTTCTCAACTTTAAGTCCAAAAGAAGCCCAAATCTTAATCCTATCCTCAATACTCCTCACCGCTATCCCAATATGGTCAAGTTTCATCTTTCACCTATCGTAGGGGTTTGATTTATCAAACCCAAACTTATTGGGCACGATAAATCGTACCCCTACATTTAAAAACAAAATGCCATGAATGTGCGAACTCAATTAACTATAGCAATTTTCTTTTCTTTGCTTCCTCTTCAAGCCATGGCCTAAACTTTGGGTGTGCTACTTTAATTAAGGACTCAGCACGCTCTCTTAAGTTTTTGCCATGTAAGTATGCGACTCCATACTCTGTAACCACATAATGGACATCCGCCCTTGTTGTTACCACTCCTGCACCTAACTTAAGTGATGATACAATCCTTGATACTTCACCCCCTTTAGCTGTTGATTGTAATGCAATTATAGGCTTACCACCTTTGGATTGAGCCGCACCACGAATAAAATCTACTTGACCACCAAACCCAGAATATATCTTAACCCCAATTGAGTCTGCACAGACCTGACCCGTCAAGTCTACTTCAATAGCAGAGTTTATTGCAACCATCCTTTCATTTTGTGATATTATAAACGGATGGTTTGTATAATTTGCGGGATGTAGTTCAAATACAGGATTATTATGTGCATATCCATATGCTCGTTTTGACCCCAATATAAAAGTAGCAATTACTTTGTAAGGGTGTAAAGTCTTCTTTGCACCAGTTATTATTCCAGCTTCAATAGCCTCTATTATACTGTCAGATACCATCTCAGTATGTATACCGAGGTCTCTTTTATCTTTCATTGCCTTAAGGGCAGCATTTGGGATACCACCTATACCAAGCTGAAGTGTGGAACCATCCTCTACAAGGTCTGCTATATGAGCGCCTATACTCTTCTCTGTATCAGTTAACTCTTTTACAACTAATTCGGGTAACTCCTCTGAGACTTCCACAATTTTATCCACCTGAGACACATGAATAAACGAATCACCAAGTGTCCTCGGCATCTTATCATTAACCTGTGCTACCACAAGATTAGCAGTCTCAGCCGCCGCCTTAGATGCTAAACACTCAACTCCAAAACTCATAAATCCATGCTCGTCAGGAGGTGAAAGATGCAAAAGGGCAACATCAGGTTTCATAGCACCTGAGTAAAACAGGTCCGGTATCTCGTATAAGAATACAGGAATATAGTCAGCACGCCCCTCATTTACTACTTTCCTATCTGCAGGTCCGACAAAAAGTGAGTTGTGTCTAAAGTGACCTTCCATATCAGGCTTTGAAAGCGGGTCTTCACCAAGCAAAAGGACATGGGTTATCTCAACATCATATAGCTTATCTTTACGCTCGGCGAGTGCATCCAGCAACTTTAATGGAGTAGCTGCATTCCCACTTATGTACACACAGTCGCCACTCTTTATCACAGAGACTGCCTCTTCAACAGAGACAAGCTTCTTCTTGTAATCGTCAAACCAGCTTGAGGTCGCACCTCTCATTTTATGTACTCCTTCTTTATACTTCCTTTATAAATATAAACCCCTCTATTAAGAGCCGAATCCTCTTTTAACGCTTTATCTATTCCAAACTTAACTATATTCTTAAGGTATGGAAGAATTGCCCCGGTTAGCGCATGAGTTGAAGTCCTCGCTACAAGTGTTGGCGTATTAGGCATACAGAAGTGGATTACACCTTCCACTGTATACACAAATTTGCCAGCCGGTGCAAGCTTAGCTGTCTCAACACACCCACCTTGGTCTATGTCAAAATCTATAATTACCGCTCCTTTCTTCATAGATTTGACCATATCTTTAGACACAAGGATAGGTGTCCTTTCACCGACCACAAAGACTGCACCTATCAAAACATTGGCAAATTTGACAAGTTTCTCTATGTTATACTTGGTAGCAAAAAGTGTAGTCACCTTGTGTTCCATATGACAAGCAATATCTTCCAACTTGTCACGACTTATGTCCATCACATATACATTAGCACCAAGACCGGCAAGACTCTTAGCTGCATTACAACCTAATGTGCCACCACCAAATATGACAACCTCAGCCGGTGGGACACCGGGTATGCCACCAAGCAAGATGCCACGCCCACCACTTGAGGACTCAAGAAGCCTTCCCGCTATCTGCGGTGCAAGCTTACCTGCTATCTCACTCATCGGGATAAGGACTGGAAGCTTACCATCATCCTTCTGAATTATCTCATAACCAATAATTGTAGTCTTTTTATTAATAAGCACATCTATCAGTGCTTTTGGGGCAGCTACAAGATTAAAAAAGCCCATTATAACTTTACCTTCATCTCCACAGGTCATACGACCCGTATGGGATCCTTCGGAAATAATTTTATACTCCAACTCTTGCGGCTCCCTCACTTTAACGATTATTTCAGCCCTCTTATAGACCTCGTCTTTAGAATACACAATCTTAGCACCTACAGTCTCATAATCAACATCTGTAAACCCAACACCAGAACCAGCACCACTCTCAACATAAACAGTTGTGCCAAGCTCAATAAGCTCCCTCACGCCCATGGGAGAGAGTCCTACCCGATACTCTGGTATATCCTTAAATATAGGCAACTCCTTCGGTACCCCTATAATCATTTAAACCTCCTCACCACTTTATGACTTTTAGTCTATTACACTTTTAGATTTCCTTATTAAAAATCAAACCTGACACCAAAGATTCTCATTAATCATGCCATCGCTTCTAACATCTTTTCAATGTTATCAAACCAATATTGTTTATACTCAGTAAGAGCTTTCGAAACGTCCTCTGGTCTTAGGAGCAATTTTATTCTGACTTTGAATCCGTTGTGATTAAAAACCCTTTCTTCTCCGTTTTCCTCGAATAATGCTTTATACCCATCAATTTTCCTGTAAGCACTTGTATGTTCTGTCCCCTTTGGATCAACAAAAACAATAAAGTAGTTATCTCCTTTCTTTAACCAGAAAATAAAATCTGGGTAAAATCTGCTGATTTTATTCACATTAGGATTATAATACGGAATATAAATTTCGTCTAAACTTTCATCCAATTTGCTAAACAACCACCAATCGAACATTTTAAATTTGTTAGCATTTTTAACTAAATAATTTTCCAAATCATTAATGAACTTTACCTCGCTTGAAGTCTTGATAACGTGCTTGATGTAATCTATCTTTTCGTCATCAGACAGTATAAGTGGAAGGTAGTAATGATTAGCAATGTACTTAATTCTCAGTTGTTTACTTTGATACTCTACTCTTTCCTCTCTGACCATCCGAGCAGATTCCTTGATACCTTCCGTGTATTGTTCTAAAGTAATTTCCCTACGCCCGTATTTCTCCTTCAACTCTCTTTCCAATACAGAGGGGTCTTTGAATTGGCGGATAGCTTCAATTTTCTTTTGTATTTCGTTGATATCTTTCAAATACACCCTGATATTCTTAAAATGTTTTATCTCTTTCTCTAATTCTTTAAGCCCTTCAAATTCCTCTGGAACGACACTGAGGTAATCAAAAAATCTTTGAATAAGCAAATCTACATTTTTAAAACCTTTTTCACCAAACTTAAAATTGCTTTGATTATTCAATCTCCTTCTTAAAAGTTCTATTTTTATGGGTTCTGTGTTATATCTCATCAAGAATACTCTGTCATCTGGGACAAACTCATTAAATTTATTAAGTACCTCAAAATCCTTAGTGGAAATCTCAAACTTTATTGGTTCTTCGGTCTTCAAAAGAGGATAATTTGCTGATTTGTATGTTGGCACCAGCAATTTATGTTTTCGAGCCTCATCATTCACAAAGAGAGAAAGTTGAGCCTCCCCCTCTCTTTTTCTTTCTCTCTCCAACTCCTGAACTACTTTAGCTAAAGCACTCCTGTTTGTTGCAAAAATAAATAGAGTTTCTATTGGTAAGACTTTATTTTTGATTTTGTTGAATAACTCCTCCCCATCTATCTCCTTTGCATTGTAAACTTGTAATAACCTCTTTCTTTTGTCCCTTATTGGTTCAATTCTTACTCCTCTCCCAACAGATTGTAAAATAAATTTTTTTGCATCCTCTCCCATTCCTATATTGATAAAATTGATTACATTGGGTCTATTAGAATCCCACCCTTCATAAAAACCACGAGAGCCCATCAAGATATTGATCTCAGAATTTTCTCTATTCAAATTTTCAAAATAACTTTCATCTTCAAATCTTTCTTGAACTTCGTATCCTGCAAGTTTTTCTTTTAGCCATCCTGATATATCACCTATTTTTATCAATGCAAAATGTTTATCGCTTGTCTTTAACTTAAACGCCAGCTCCTTCTTATTGGATGGTCTTCTTAAGATTTCAATTTCTCCACCTGATTTTGAGTTGTAAACATAGTTCAAAATATCTTCTTTTGTAATGTTTTTAAAAATTGTTTCGTCTATTTTTATTTTCCTGCCATCTTCAAATATAAACTCAGGCTCTTGCTTTAACTCATCCCATAGTTCGTTAAGAGCATTCTTAAAAACTTCTTGTTCAATCTCTTGTTTTCCAATTTTTTCAAGTTCTCTAAAAAACAGCTTTAGGTCAGCATCTTCCTTATTAACAGAGTTGACAAGGGTCAAAAGCAATGGCTTATGATATAAATCTGATCGGATATTCTTAATATCTTCATAAAATTTTTTCACATAAGTCAGAAGGATTAATGATTTTAAGACTATCTTCTGCTTCTCATCACCGCTATAATCTTCCTCATTTCTAAATGCCCTTATTTCTTGCTTTAAAATAGTAATGTGCTTTCCGTATCCAGAATTTATAAAACTTGATAGGTTAAATTCAAAAGCACATGTGATAACATCTCTTGGGTCTATAAAGGTTGCTGAGGAATTAAATAGAAACCCCTGTCTTGATAGGATGGAATAAATATGCTGTCTTTTTGACTCTTCCTTATCTCCTTTATGTGCCTCATCGAGAAAAATATACCATTTCCCATCGTTGTCGTAATTTTTGAAGTCTATAATTTTTTCTTTCTGCTCATCACTTAAGTTATCTGAGCGGTAATAAAATACGGTAATCCCGAATAATGTTGGTTGTCTTTTAACCTCAGGATAATCTTTGAGCTCTTTTAGAATTATTCTGGGTTCGTTTACATAGTTGAATTCATCTACATGGTGTTTAAGTTGCCCTATTAAGTCGTCCCTGTGAGTTAAAATTAGAATATCGTATAGTGGAATTTCTTTTCTTTTAATTAACTCTGCTAAAATTTGGATAAGTTTAATGATAACAAGGCTCTTTCCACTTCCTGTTGCCATCCAAAAACACATCCGATTGATAAGATGCTCATAAGGGATTTTCCCATCTTCTCGAGGATAATATCCTGTAAGAAGGTTATAGATGTTCCTTTTCCTCTTATCTAACTTAATATCTAAATTTTCATCTAATCCATTATCTTTATACCAGTTGAAAAACTTTTGTTTTCTTTCTTGATAGATTTCTAATCTTTCACCGTCTTGATAATCTACAAAATCTTCAAAATACTTCCAGATAACCTTTACAGCATTTTTAACTGCCTCTTGCTGATAATCCCAGAGTTTCTTGTTCTTGGAAAAACTCTCCAAATCAAAAGAATTCCAGTTAGCAGGTAAATCTTCAAATCTTAAATCTTCAATTATGTCCTGTAAGAATATTCTTACCATTTTTACCACCAGATTAAAGGTTTAATGAGTTTGTAATCTAAATTTTTAAGGTCTATTTTTTCTCCATCCTCAAATTCCACTTCATCAGCAGATATTCTCTTTATCCACTTTCCTAAAATGTTAGAAAGTGTCTCTGGAACGTCTATGTTTGGATAAAGTTTTGATAAATCCACCTTTACTTTATTATTCTCATAATCTATTTCTAACGCAGAAAGCATTTTCAAATCCCGCATAAAAACATATTGATTGTATGGGTCTTCATAAGGATTTTCAAATAAATCTGAATCCTCATATTTCGCTCTCCTTAAAGTATCCTCGTATTGCTCAAGTTCGTAGTATTTGAAAAATCCTCCACCTTGCCAGTTTACTTCTTTGGAGATACCACAAGGTTCATGATTGCCTTTACCTGCCAACACTTCTTTCATTCTCGGAAGAATAGTATCATAAAAATAGTTGCCCATTTCAATCCCAAGCCATTTCCCCCTAACTTTTGCATTACTGCGGTGGTCGTTCCAGAACCCAGGAAAAAGTCCAATATTAAATTTCGTTTTTCGTAATTCGATAGCTCCATTACTTTATTAATAAATGCTTCGGGTTTTTTACCGCTTCCAAAATAAGCAGGACCTTCATATCCAGTTCTATTGAATTCATTAACCATATCAAAATAGTTTGGATAAGGTATCTCTTTGATTTCACGTTTATTTACTGGAATCCCTTGAAAATAATCACCATTGTTCCTTTTTGATGACTTATCAGGGATACAAAAATAACGGTAACCTAATCCATCATTTCCCATCTCATGAACTTTAAATAAGTAACCTCTATAATTTTCAAAATTCGGTTCGAGATACTTTACATAAAATCTCCCACTAGAATTCCCTTGTCGAATAGACCCTCGTATATTGATTCTTTTTAGCTGTTTTTCGCCTGGATTTAGCTGTACAAATTCATATGAACCAGGTTTAAATACCTCCACTTTTTTACTGCTGAAATTCAGAACTAAATCTGCTCTCTTTTGTTCTTTTACTTGCCAAATGTATTCATTTATTGATGTATTCTCCTTTTTTATTTTTTTAATCATATGATTTTTACTTTTTCTATAATATAAAAGATTCTCTACAACTTCATGGACTTCCTTGTCACCTTTCAGTATTCTTTCTTCATGTCTAACTTTAATAACAAAATTTGCCAGGTAATTAGCGTCAGTAAATACCATATCTGTAATATGCTTTAAGTTATAAAGTTCATTTTCATTAATACTTACACAGATATTTCCTGTATCTCTTAGAAATTCTTTTGCCATTTGTAGCCTATTTAATATCATTGTTAGCCAAGTAGAATGTTGAAACTTGTCTTTATAAATAAATTCATCACTGCCAGTATTATAAGGCGGGTCAATGTAAATCGTCTGCACCTTTTCTTTAAACTTCGGCAAGATCGTTTGCAATGCTTGATAGTTTTCGCTTTTTATCAGCCAGCCATCTAAGGCGTTATCTAAATCGTCAAACAAGCCTAAAATTTCAAGTTCTAAATCCTTAAAGTATTTTGTATCAATTGGCAGATGCTGGTATTTAGAATTTAGAGATTCTTCGCTATCGCTCAGAATGTCAGAAGAGGCGAAGTTATCAGCCACAATCCCTAATTCTTTCCAATCTTTTACCTGTTCATTAAAGTTCTTGTGATTTAATATTTTCTCTACAACTTCAATGCTTTTATCTGCTATCTTATCCAGAGTTATCACATAGTTTGAGTTTAAAGCAAACTTTGGCTTATTCCAGATTTTTACAAGCTCGTCTTCAAATTGAGAAATAAAATTAATTATCTTAAATGCTATATCTTTTAAGGTTTGTAATTGTTTTATCCTTTCTTCTGTCCAATCGCTTTCACCAGAGAAAACATACTGATAAAGCCAGATATTAAATTGCTCTTTTAAAAATTCTTTTGCATTTTTGTTGATGAAAAAATCTACCTCGCTCTGCTTCTCAAAAACTCTAAAAGCATTCTCTAATATATCATCCGTTATTCTTATCCCTTCTTTCTTTAATGTCTTCAAAATCTCATCAATTTTTGTTATCTTACCTCGCTCAGAATAAGAAACATTGAAAACAATTATCCCATCATTCCTTTTCTTTTTAAATTCAAAAATTATCTCTTTTTTCTCAAAGGCTTTCTTATGCTCTAATCGTGAGACATCAAAGAAGAATTTGAAACCGTCTATTTCTACTTCCAGATTTTTAAACAACCTATCAGTTTTGACATAATAAAGCATATGCGTTTTCCAGAAGAGCATCGTATCTTTATCATCGGTATATACATTCTCATAGACATTTTGATGAATTGGGGTATATCTAAAATAAATAGAACCGCTTTCTGAAAAATAACGATTGAAGAAGGTGTAGAGTTTATCAAAAAGCTCTTCTCTAAATCCTGGAAACGGATTTAATGCCTCTTCTAAGTCCTTTTGAAGTTTTGGAAAGATACCTTTTTCATAGTATCTTGATTTAATCCTCATCAAATTGATGTATCCAGATTCTCCTTCTACCTTTGCACCTACAAAGATGTCTTTTAATGCGTTATAGAATTTTTCTTCCTTAGTCATTTTTACCTCCTTTTATCATTGCGCCGGGCATTTCATAAACGGATTGCGGATAAGGGAAGTTCAGATTTTCCGAATTTGGCGGAGCGAGGCATAGTCGTATGTCCGCTGTTGTCCGAGTGCGATGGCATCGAGCAATCCAAAGGATTGCGAGAGTTCCGAACCCTGCTCATATTTTCCCCTCTTTTTCAATGAGAGAGAATATCATTTTAGTTGAAATTCCCTTAATATCTCCTATCTCTTTCAACCTCATATCCATTTTTATATTTTTATCGCCCCTCTCGTCCAATCACTCCATTATTTTAATATAATCACTAAAATCCCCTTGTCAAGTTAGAAATTCTTAATACTCCAATTTTTCTCATTCCTTAAAAATCAGCATATACAAGGAGCAAACTCCATAATCTCCTGCACCTCCAGTATTTAGATTTTAGGAGATACCTCATAAATTTCAACTAAAATTAGCACACCTTCTGGTTTCTATGTCAACTACTTCAAAATTGTCCGCCTCTTTTTCTTCTTCAGCATGGCGTGTCAACTCATAGTGACCGCCTCGTATTTTCTCTCTTTAAGACTCCGTGCCTGCACCTCAAGATGCTTATACCGCTCAAAATCTGCAATATCCTCAACTACTCCTTCTTTCCATTTATACCTCCTTTTACTCAAACATATTAACAAAATTTCGTGAAGAGAAAACTTAGAGGTCTCACCTTTAATCCACACATCACTATCATTTTCTTGCTTCGTCATTCGACATTCGCCCTGAATCAAGTTCAGGGTCGTCATTAAAACACAAACTTCTCTTTGTATTCACCAAACACTTCCCTTAATACACTACAGATCTCACCCAATGTAGCGTAGCACTTGACACAGTCAATGATTGGTTCCATAAGGTTGCCATTATCTTCTGTTGAACCTCTGCCCTGAGCAGAGCGAAGGGAAAGTGAAGCATCTCGAAGAGTCTTTAAAGATGCATTCACTTTACGATTATCCCTTGTTGACTTCAACTTTTTTAGTCTTACTATCTGCTCTTCTCTTACCTTTGGGTCTACTTTCAGTATATTTTTAGTGTAGTCCTCTTCACCTTCTACAAATCTGTTAACCCCAACAACTACTTTTTTACCACTCTCAATTGCTTTCTGGTATTCATACGCACTATTATGAATTTCATGCTGAAAGTAACCAATCTCAACTGCCTTTAAGGCGCCACCAATTGAGTCTATCTTGTTTATATACTCCATAGCTTTTGCTTCAATATCTTTAGTAAGCGATTCTATATAATAAGAACCACCAAGTGGGTCAATAGTGTTAGGGACACCGCTCTCATATGCAATTAGCTGCTGTGTCCTCAATGCAAGCCTAACCGCTTCTTCACTTGGCAATGCGAGTGCCTCATCCATTGAATTAGTATGTAAACTCTGTGTGCCACCAAGAACAGCAGCAAGTGATTGGAATGCAACTCTTACAGCATTGTTTTCGGGCTGCTGAGCAGTCAATGTACAGCCGGCAGTCTGGGCATGAAATCTCAGCATCCATGACTTTGGGTCTTTAGCATTAAATCTTTCCTTCATTATCTTTGCCCATAGCCGCCTGGCAGCACGAAATTTAGCTATCTCTTCAAAGAAATCGTTGTGTGCATTAAAGAAGAATGATAGCCTTGGTGCAAATGAGTCTACGGTAAGCCCACGCGCAATAGCTGCCTCTACATAAGCTATAGCATTAGCAAGTGTAAATGCAAGCTCCTGTACTGCAGTTGCACCTGCCTCTCTTATATGATAACCGGAGATTGAGATTGTATTCCATTTAGGTAAATATTTACTACAATACTCAAATATATCTATTGTAAGCCGCATTGATGGGACAGGTGGAAATATATATGTGCCACGTGCAATGTATTCCTTTAATATATCATTTTGAACAGTGCCCGAAAGTAGCTCCCTTGATACACCTTGCTTATTAGCGACTGCTATATACATTGCAAGTAGTATAGGAGCAGTTGAATTTATTGTCATTGAAGTGCTTACTTTATCAAGAGGGATGCCATCAAATAAAGCCTCCATATCCAAAAGTGAATCAATAGCGACACCAGTTTTACCAACTTCTCCCTCAGAAAGTGGATGGTCTGAGTCGTAACCCATCTGAGTCGGTAAATCAAATGCTACTGATAGCCCTGTCTGTCCCTGTGCAAGTAAATATTTATATCGCTTATTAGACTCCTTTGCACTCGCATAGCCAGCATACTGACGTATAGTCCATAGTCTACCACGATACATATTAGGATAAATACCACGTGTAAATGGATACTCACCAGGAAACCCAATGTCCCTTAAGTAATCTAAATCTTTTATATGTTTAGGAGTGTATAACATTGAAAGTCTAAAAGTTCTTAACTTTTGAGATTAACACATTTAACATTTTTATTATTTCATTTAACAAAGCTATCTGGTCTCTCACTATACTCTTATCAAGAAAACTAACCTCCCTACATTTAATATACCAATCTCGACTCTCGGTAGCTTCCCCTTTTGCCACTCCTAAGTGATAACTAAATTCTTTACGACTTTTTCTACCAAACTCCTCTGCTATGTTAGCACTGATAGAACCGACAGCTGATATAAGTTGATTAGCAATTATCTTTGCCGCAACAGTTGCTGGAAACTTCTCAACATCTTTAACAGCAAGGGCAAACAGTTCCACAGCCTTCTGCTAGACAACTAAGTCCTGAAACTTTCTCACCCTCTCCATACTTTTAGACTCTTAGACTCTTATTCTATTATTACTAATGTATCGCCCCCATTTACCGTCATCCCCTGTTTGACAAGTACCTGCTTAACAAGCCCATCTCTTGGTGCCTTCATCTCATTTTGCATCTTCATCGCCTCAACTATCAAAAGACCACTACCCGCTTTTACTGTATCACCTGGCTTTACCCCTACTTCTATAACTAACCCTGGCATGGGAGCAGTGACCTTAACTTCACCAACATGAGTAATCTCAGGCTTGAGTTTAGTGAGTGCTTGTACTTGCTCATCCTCAACACTTACCTTGAATCTCTCACCATCTACCGAAATAGTATTCTCATCCTCAATAATAACATCATACGACTTGTTATCAACTATCAGTGATAAATGTGAATTACTGCCAACCTCCACAACAGTAGCTTTCATAGGCTTGTTATCTATATAAACTTTGAATCCATTACCTTCTTTTTCTAACTCAACTTTGAACTCCTTATCATCAACTTTAGCAATATATGCCATTTATACTGTCTTACTTTTAGACTATTAGACTTTTAGTCTATTATCACATCTTTCTCAATTCTGCCTGCCTCGCTGCAAACTTCCATGCACTGTAACGGGATTCGGATACTTTTGGGATAACTGAAACTTTCTTCTCTTTTAATGTCATCGCAATGGTTGCCCCTATAGCGGCAATGGGCTGGTTTGTCTTCTTTAATTCTGTGCTACCAAGCATCTTATCTACAAATGTTGTATTATACTCACCACTTATAAAATATTGATTATTCATTACAAGCTGATGAAATGGTATACTTGTCTTAATCCCTATTATCTTATATTCAGAGAGTGCTCTCCTCATCCTTGATATAGATTCATCTCTCGTAGGTGCCCATACAAGTAACTTTGCAATCAACGGGTCATAAAACATAGGAACTTCAAATCCAGCAAATACTCCACTATCTACTCTAACACCAGGTCCATTAGGCTCTATTAACTCAACTATTTTACCAGTTGATGGCATAAAGTTATTATCCGGGTCCTCAGCAGTTATCCTGCACTCTATAGCTGCACCTGATAATTTTACATCCTCTTGCTTAATTGATAGACGCTCACCTGCTGCTATCTTAAGCTGCTCCTTTACAATATCTATTCCGGTGACAAGCTCAGTTACAGGATGCTCAACCTGTAGCCTTGTATTCATCTCAAGGAAGTAGAAGTTCCTGTCTTTGTCTACCATAAACTCAACTGTCCCCGCATTTGTATAACCTGACGCCTTAACTGCCTTGACTGCAGCAGCACCCATCTTAGCTCTAAGCTCTTTAGTCATCAAAGGTGAAGGCGACTCCTCTACTAACTTCTGATACCTACGCTGAATAGAACACTCACGCTCACATAGATGGACTGCATTCCCATAGTTATCGGCAAGTATTTGAAACTCTATATGACGAGGAGAGTCAAGATACTTCTCAATATATATTGTTGGATTACCAAATGCAGACTTGGCTTCTGACATCGCTTGCTTCATAGCTGGCTTAAGCTCAGACTCAGACTTCACTACCCTCATCCCTTTGCCACCACCACCAGCAGCCGCTTTTATAAGAACAGGAAAACCTACTTCATTCACAACCTTAATGGCTTCAGCTTCACTTGTAAGCCCTTTACTGGAACCGGGAGTCACAGGCACTTTAGCTTTAGTTATCGTCTTCCTTGCTTCAATTTTATCACCAAGTAGCCTTATAGCTTTGGAGTTGGGACCAATGAATATTATATTATGAGACTCACAAGCCTCTGCAAAATATTCGTTTTCAGCTAGAAAACCATAACCTGGATGAATAGCGTCAGCATCCGTCTTCTTAGCTACTTCTATAATCTTGTCTATCTTAAGGTAGCTCTCAGCTGCAGGTGCCGGCCCTATCTCATATGCCTCATCTGCATACCTTGTATGCAATGCACTCCTGTCAGCTTCTGAATAAACTGTAGCTGTAAGTATACCAAGCTCCTTACACGCCCTAAGTACCCTTATTGCAATCTCACCACGATTCGCTACTAAAACCTTCCTAATCATTTTTCTTCGTTTCCTAATTTCTAATTCCTATTTTCCAATTTCTATTTCCCAAACTATACACTCACTACTCCTCAAATGTCAAGCTTTTTCCACCCTTCTTTAATCACAAGATGACAACAAAATTGTCATTGTGAGCCCCAACAACGGCGGGGCGTGGCAATCTCATCAGTTAGAGAAAAATGAGATTGCTTCGTTTCACTCGCAATGACATTTCTGGTGAAATCCCGTGGTTCACCACGACCTTCACGGTTCGACTGAGCTCACCGAAGTTCGGTTAGTTTTACAGAGAGGCGCTTGGGCCATGTGCTGTCAGTTTCGGCATCAGGTTTGATTCAGGAAGTGGCGAGGTCTATTTTGCGAAAGGCACAGTTATAGGAATTGAAGAAAGCAAATCCCAAATCCAAAATATCCGCAGGATCCTGTGGATTGGAGGCATATCCTAATCCATTTAGGGATAAAACAGTGATTAGGGTTCAGGGATTAGGTAGGGGTTTGATTAATCAAACCCCTACACTACAAATTTATGATTTAGCTGGCAGAATAGTTAAGTCGTTCCCACTAATCACTAGCCACTTATCACTATCCACTGCTGTTTACTGGGACGGAAGTGATAACGATGGCAAGAAGCTCGGTACCGGAAAAATGCTAATTTTGAGATAGACCTCTGGTTAGCTGTCTATAAAAGTTTTTTCAGTTCACACAGTTGAACTCTAAGAACTTAATATAATCTTACATTTTGATACTTTATTTTTGAATTTTCATAACGGTATATTACCGTGCTTTCTTGCCGGATTTGTATCACGCTTGTTATCAGTTAACTCAAGTGCCTCAATTAGACGTGGCCTTGTATCCCTTGGCCTTATGACTTCGTCTATGTAGCCCTTACTCGCAGTTATGTATGGGTTAGCAAACTTCTCAGTATAATCAGATACAAGTTTACTCTCTAATGCTTTTGGGTCTTTAGCTTCTTTCAGCTCTTTTCTATAAAGTATCTTAACTGCACCCTCGGGTCCCATAACTGCTATCTCACCAGTTGGCCATGCAAAGTTGACATCTGCCCTTGTATGCTTTGAACTCATAACACAGTATGCACCACCATAAGCTTTACGCGTTATCACAGTCATCCTTGGTACAGTTGCTTCACAGAATGCATAAAGGAGCTTAGCACCATTCTTTATTACACCACCCCACTCCTGAGCAGTTCCTGGAAGGAAACCTGGCACATCTACAAATGTAACAATTGGTATATTAAAGCAGTCACAAAATCTGACAAACCTTGCCCCTTTTATTGCCGAATTTATATCAAGCACACCTGCAAGTACTGATGGCTGGTTTGCTACTATTCCTACAGACCTACCACCAAGTCTTGCAAACCCAATAATAATATTTTTAGCAAAGTGCGGTTGGACTTCAAAGAAGTCACCATCATCTACTACCTTTCTTATTATCTCGCTCATATCATAAGGCTTTATAGGACTATCTGGTACAATATTATCAAGTGCATCATCTATACGGTTCGGATCATCTCTACACTCAACTAAAGGTGGGTCTTCAAGATTATTTTGTGGTATATAGCTGAACAGCTTTTTAATTAACTCTATACACTCCACTTCACTCTCTGCTGCAAAGTGCGCAACACCAGATTTCTCATTGTGGACCATAGCACCACCAAGCTCCTGAAATGTCACATCCTCATGTGTAGCTGCCTTCACAACATCAGGGCCTGTCAAAAACATATAAGAAGTCTCCTTTACCATAAATACAAAGTCAGTTATAGCAGGTGAATAAACTGCACCACCCGCACACGGTCCCATAATAGCAGAAATCTGTGGCACTACACCTGATGCAAGCACATTGCGTAAGAATACATCTGTGTAGCCTGCAAGACTATCTACACCTTCCTGAATACGAGCACCACCTGAATCCTTTATCCCAATAATTGGACAGCCATTTTTCATCGCCATATCCTGTAGCTTACATATCTTTTCAGCATAAGCCTTAGAAAGTGAGCCACCAAATACAGTGAAGTCTTCCGAGAATATATACACTAACCTACCATTTATTTTGCCATAGCCAGTAACAACACCATCCCCGGGTATCTTTTTCTTGTCCATATCAAAGTCAGTACAGCGATGAGTGACAAACATATCAGTTTCTCTAAAACTGCCTTTATCAAGCAATAGGTCTATCCGCTCCCTTGCAGTAAGTTTACCAGCGGAATGTTGTTTATCTATTCTCTCTTTGCCACCACCAAGTAGAGCCTGCTTCTTAAACTCATCAAGCTCTTTAAGTTTATCATTTTCTTTCATAATCCCCCCTTAATATAACCACATTTAATATCATTGGATTATTTGCATAGTTCAAAATACAGCTCCTGATTTTTAGTACATATAGTCACAAAATATGCACCAGCTTGAGAATAGTCATACTCCTTTAGCCTAATGGACCGCCGTTTGTATTTTGTAGAATTCACTATATTTTTGCCTCCATTATTACAGAGTCAAATAGAAAGCAATTTAAGTTTACCTTCCTCTTTATGCCAACTTTTGAGTTTTAGTATTATCTCACAACAATTATTTTCTTTGTTATACTTTTATTACCAGTAGTAAGCTTGCAAAAGTATACACCTGAGTCAACAAATTTTCCAGCTTCATCCTTACCATCCCAAGAAACAGCAGTGATTAGTAAGAAGTGATCAGTGATAAGTGGAAAAGACTTAACTAATCTACCAGCCAGATCATAGATTTGTAGTGTAGGGGTTTGATTAATCAAACCCCTACCTAATCCCTGAATCCTAATCACTGTTTTCCCACTGAATGGATTAGGATATACTTCTAACAATTCGTCATTCGTCATTCGGATTTCGGATTTTACCGTCTCTTCTACTCCATAAGCATCAACCTTTATAAGATATACATCAGACTCTCCTGCCCCATATGACCAAGTAGATCCAGCTATAATATAGCCACCGTCTCTCGTCTGTGCCACTGAGTAACCGAAGTCCCAATGAGTTCCGCCATATGTCTTTTCCCAGCCAGCAGATACTACATTAGCCAAACCTGGTAACCCCAATATAGTCACTATTACAGCCTTAGCAATCAACCTTAACATACTGCACCCCTTCTCATTGATTTAGACTGAAAAATGAACTCTGTCTACCTCAATGAATAGGATTCAATTTAAGCTTGCCTTCATCTTCACTTAAATACCCCATCCCAATTTTTGGGTCATGCTCAAATATAAGTAGCCAGTGTTCTTTAACTGCTATATTTAATAACTCTCTCTTCTTTTTCATTGTCTCTAATGGATACAAGTCATAACCCATCACATAGGGTAGTTTGATATGTGATGTTGTTGGAATCAAGTCAGCAAGATATAAAGCTTTTCCACAGGATCCTTCGGAATTACCATGTGACTCAATTAACACAACTTGATGTCCTGCTGTATGCCCACCAGTCACAATAGTTTTAACACCCGGCACAATTTCTGTATCCCCATCTATTAGATTAAGTAAACCAGCCTCTTCAATAGGGACCAAATTCTCTTTTAAATAGCTGGCACGAGTACGCTCATTTGGGTTGATGGCAGCATCCCACTCACCACGTTGTATTACATATTTAGCATTCGGAAATGATGGAACAAGCTTGCCATTTTCAATCCTTGTGTTACCGCCACAGTGGTCAAAGTGGAGGTGTGTATTTATAACAACACCTATAGAGTCGTGGCTAAGTCCAAGCTTTTGTAAAGAGTCATTTAAATTACAAGTCTTATCTACCCTATACATACCCTTAAATTTTTCATCCATTTTTTCGCCAATCCCTGTATCTACAAGTATATTTTTATCACCTACTTGTATCAATAAGCAATTAAGACCAAGCTCAATCCTGTTTTCACTATCTGCAGGATTAAGTCTGTTCCAGATGACCTTAGGCACTATACCAAACATAGCACCACCATCAAGCCAAAACTTGCCATCTGAAAGGAGTTCTAAATTAGACTCGCCAAATCTCATTTCTTTACCACCCCCTTTATCCACTTCACTATTTCAGTAGTTGGAGTCCCGGGTCCAAATAGCTTTTTAACGCCTTGTTTCTCAAGTGCCTCCATATCTTCTTTTGGAATTATGCCACCACCACAAACAACTATATCAGCTGCACCTTTAGACTTAAGTAGTTTAACAATCTTTGGGAATATAGTCATATGGGCACCGGATAGGATTGATACCCCTATCACATCTACATCCTCCTGAATCGCAGCCTCTACAATTTGCTCAGGTGTCTGGTGCAGTCCAGTATATATGACCTCCATCCCCGCATCTCTTAAGGCAGCAGCTACTACTTTTGCCCCCCTATCGTGACCGTCAAGCCCCGGCTTCGCTACTAATACTCTTATCTTCTTTGCCATAATACCCCCTATACATTACATGCTTAATATTTTATCTTAATCATTACAGCCTTCTTTTATACAGTAATTATTTGACCATCCCTCCCTATATTCAAATCAGGCTTGCCACCAAAAGTTTTAGCAAATGCATTTGTTAGTTTAACATTATCACCTTCCTTTACCAAATCAATCTGCTGTCTCCAGAGGCTGAGACTAATTGAACCTGTCTCATCCTCTAATGTAGCTGTAACTACATCAGCAGGCCCAAATCTTGTTTGAACCTGCCTCCGCCCACTTATCTTAACTATCCGACCCATTACCTCAATATTACTCATCCCGGGTTGAATATCGCAAATTTTTACCTGTGGCATAATTCACCTCCAACTTTATCCTGTTATCTAAAACCCAACCCCAATTAGTGCGATGGAAAGTATATTTTTGCTTTCTCTTTAATATTTTTTTCTAAATTTAGGTATTTTTCGAGCATTGCTGCAAATTCAGGCTCTATTTCAATTTCTTTGGTCTTTTTGGATTGCCTTGGCTCTTTTAATTTGAATACATTCAATCTATCGTTAACCAGATTAAATCCAATTCCATAGTGTGGAATAAATATTTCTTCAATTTCATGAGAAAAGCCGTGACTCCACGCCAGCGCTCCATCATAAACATCGGTCTTATATTTTAAAGCTTTCATAGTTATACCTCCAATTGTGAGCTTAGGGTGAGCCACCTTTACCTAAAAATCAAACCTGACACCGATTACCACATAATTCCAATATTACCAGAATATCGGTGGCTCTTCGTATTCACCAAATTCTTCACGCAAGACATCACACATCTCACCAAGTGTAGCATAGACTCTGACAGCATCCAATATCTTAGGCATCAGATTATCACCACCCTTAGCTGCATCCCGTAATTCACGGAGTGTCTCCTTTACTTTAGTTGTGTTCCTTTCCTTCTTTAATTGCTTAAGACTTTCTATTTGTTGCTTTTCTACTTCGGGTGGTATCTTAAGTAGCTCTATCTTAGCTGGCTCTTCTTCTACGAACTCGTTTACACCTACAATTATTCGCTCTTTTTTTTCTATCTCTTTTTGGTACCTATGTGCAGCTTTTGCTATCTCAAGCTGGAAGAAGCCTTTCTCAATTGCTGGAATCACTCCGCCAAGGGCAGAAATCTTATCAAAGTATTCATAGGCTTGGTGTTCTAATTTATTTGTTAATGCCTCAACATAATAAGAGCCACCAACTGGGTCTATAGTATTGGCAACACCTGTCTCGTATGCTATGAGTTGCTGTGTCCTCAGTGCTATTCTCACTGCCTTCTCTGTCGGTAAAGCATAAGTCTCATCCATTGAATTTGTATGCAAAGATTGAGTTCCACCTAAGACTGCAGAAAGTGCCTCAAATGCTGTCCTTATAATATTATTTTCAGGCTGTTGTGCAGTTAAAGTGCAGCCAGCTGTCTGTGTATGGAATCGCATAAGTAATGACCTTGTGTCTTTAGCCCCATATTTATTACGCATCTCCCTCGCCCATATACGACGGGCAGCTCTATACTTAGCAATCTCTTCAAAGAAGTCAATATGTGAATTGAAAAAGAATGAAAGCCGAGGTGCAAACTTATCCACTGGAAGACCAGCCTTCATCCCATACTCTACATATGTAAACCCATTTGCTAAAGTAAAAGCAAGCTCTTGAGTAGCAGTTGAGCCTGCCTCCCTTATGTGATAACCGGAGATAGAAATAGTATTCCACTTTGGGACATAGTCTGAACAGTATGCGAGTATATCTGTAATAATACGCATAGAAGGCTCAGGTGGATATATCCATGACTTTTGTGCCTGATACTCTTTAAGGATGTCATTTTGGATAGTGCCTGTCAGGACTTCGGATGGTACACCTTGTTTCTCACCTACTACTATATACATAGCAAGTAGCATAGCAGCAGGTGCGTTTATAGTCATTGATGTAGAGATACGGTCAAGTGGTATACCATCAAATATTATCTCCATATCACGAAGTGAGTCTACTGCTACACCACAACGGCCAACTTCACCCTGTGAGAGTGGGTGGTCTGAATCCCTGCCATAAAGGGTAGGAAAGTGAAATGCAACAGAGAGACCAGTCTGCCCCTTGCTTAATAAGTATTTGTATCTCTTATTTGTATCACGAGGAGTGCCGAAGCCAGAAAACTGACGCATCGTCCAAAGTCTGCCACAATACATTGTAGAATAGACACCTCTTGTAAACGGATACTCACCAGGGAAACCGAGTGCCTCCGTATAATCAAGGTCCTTAATATCCTCTGGAGTATACAAAATTTTTACTGGCTCACCTGACACTGACTTAAATTGAGACCTCTTATCTTTTAGATTCTGTGTATCCATCTTTTCCTCCCGAGGAGATGCTTCACTACGCTTGCCCTGAGCCTGTTGAGATTCTTTCCTTCGCTACGCTCAGGATCAGAGTGACAGGCGAAAAGTTCAGCATGACATACATCATTTTTACACCAAAAAACTCAAAAGTCAAGAAAAAGCTGCTTTGTTGAATAATTCACTTTACAAAACTTGCAACACCTTGATTGACACCGATTTATGAGATTCTTCACTTCGTTCAGAATGACAAGGTCAAAATTGTCTAAAACCGAGTCAAAGGTTGAAAATCAAAGGTGCCAAAAATATTTATTCAACAAAGCAAGAAAAAGCAAAAATTATCAAATTTATTGACTTTTTGTAATGAGGTATTAAAATTAAGTTTATGCCATATTTTATCGTTGCAGTTGGACTTGCTGTAGTAATTACTCTCCTATATCTTTTGCTCCGAAGATATACTCCAAAATTTAGGTCAAAATTGATACTCATTTTTATTTGTTTTTTGCTTATACCAACTATACCACTTACTTTCCTGACCTTAAATCTGCTTACGAGGAACATAGATGTGTGGTCAAACAAGAGAATAGTAAGTGCACTTGAAGACTCATTTACTATATCAGAAAAGCTTAAGGAGACACAAGGAGAGGAAGGATTAGATTTAAAGACAAGGAATAAAATACAAAACATAGTAGGGGTGCTTCAAATTGTAAAGCAGTTACAGTTGTTTAAAAAGTCGATTAAAGTAATACTATGGCTTTTATTTTCTGTCGGTGTGATTATGTTGGTTGTTGCAGGTGTAGTTATTGCTTCAAGACTGAGTAAAGGGATTGAAAGACCTATTCATAACTTAGTTCAGGGGACACAGAAAATTACACAAGGTGACTTTGGTTATCAAATTCCTGTAGAATCAAAAGACGAAATTGGGAATCTAACCGACTCCTTTAATAAGATGAGTAAGGACCTCGAGACACAGCGAGAAGCTCTTAAAACTACAGAGCGATTAAAAGCGTGGCAAGAGATAGCAAGAAGAGTATCACATGAGATAAAAAACCCACTCACTTCTATTGGAATTTCTATTGATAGGTTGACTCCAAATTTAAAAGAAGAAAGAGATAAGGAATGTTTAACTACAATAAAAGAAGAGTTAGAAAATTTACGGCATCTTGCAACCGAATTCTCAGAATTTGCAAGAATGCCAGAGCCAAACTTTGTGCGATGTGATTTAAATGAGATTGTAAAGAGTGTAGTTGAGCTTTATAGTGGAGAGCAAAAAATAAAAGTGAATTACTTTAAAGATATTCCTGATATTTTTATTGATAAGAACGGTATTAGAAGGGTGCTTACAAATTTGATAAAAAATAGTATAGAAGCAGCTGGCCAGATATCTGTATCCACATCAGTGGATAACGAGTGGGCAATAGTTACAGTAGCCGATACCGGGAGTGGAATCTCAAAAGATGTTTTAGCTAAAATATTTGACCCCTATGTAACTACAAAATATAAAGGGACTGGACTTGGCTTCACTATAGCAAAAAAGATAATAGTAGACCATCAAGGAGAGATAACTATAAATTCAGAAGAAGGAAGAGGCACAATAGCAGTAGTTAAGTTACCAATAAAGAAGAAGGTCTAAAAACATGGCAGTCCGTATTTTAGTTGTAGACGATGAACCTAATATCAGAAAATCTATAAAAGGATTACTTGAAGATAAAGGCTACGAACTCGAGACAGTTGCTACTGGTGAGGATGCACTTTTTTGTATAGAGAAAAACAACTTTGATATCGTCTTACTTGATATTGTCTTACCCGGAATTGATGGGATTCAGGTACTTGAAAAGATTAAACAAAACAAACCTTATCTTCCTGTAGTTATGATTTCAGGTCAGGCTACAATTGATAATGCAGTAAAAGCGACTAAACTTGGTGCTTACGATTTCTTAGAGAAACCAATAATAGGCGAAAAACTGCTACTCCTCATAACACATCTTCTTGAGCATGAAGGGCTTAAAAGACAGGTTGCCAAGCGATACACAATGGTTGGGTCAAGCAATGCCATAAAAAAACTTTACGAAGAGCTTAAAAGAGCTGCCCAATCCAATAGCCGTGTCCTTATTCATGGTGAGAGTGGCACAGGCAAAGAACTTGTAGCTCGTGCTATACATGACTACAGTCCTCGAAAAACACAGCCTTTCATAACAGTAAATTGTGCTGCTCTCCCTAAAGAACTTATAGAAAGCGAGCTTTTTGGCTACGAGAAGGGTGCATTTACAGGCGCTATTACAAAGAAAGAGGGTAAATTCATTTTAGCAAATACTGGCACTCTATTTTTGGATGAGGTAGGTGATATGAGTCTTGAGACACAAGCTAAGTTGTTGCGAGTGCTGGAAGAGGGTGAAATAGAGCCATTGGGTGGCAAAACGCCGATAAAAGTGGATGTAAGAGTTATCTCTGCTACTAACAAGAATCTGGAGTATGAGACTCAAAAAGGAAATTTCAGACAAGATCTACTCTTCAGAATAAATGTAATCCCTATTTTTGTGCCTCCGCTACGGGAGCGAATTGAGGATATAGGGATTCTATCTAAATATTTTATTAAGTTATTTTGTGAAGAAAACGGTAAACGGTCAAAAGATATAGAGTCAAGTGCTATAAAAGAACTTGAAAAATATAACTGGCCAGGTAATGTAAGGGAGTTAAAGAATCTTATGGAGCGTCTTGTAATTATGGTACCCAGAGATACGATTACTGTAAACGATGTAGTCTCACTATCCCGACCTGTCGGGATAGGAAGCAAGGAAATGATTGTAGGGCAAGGCTTTAGCCTTGCAAAAAATGAAGAGTTGTCACTTCGGCAGAGAGTAGATAACTTTGAGCGCACACTTATCCAGCAAGCACTTATAGCAGCTGACTGGAATATTAAGAAGGCAGCAGCCATACTTAAAACTGACCGTGCTAACCTTTATCGTAAGATTAGAGAGTATGGTCTAACTGATTGTAGGGGTAATTCATGAATTACCCCTATAACATTAGTGTCAGACTACAACACCTTTGTGTCAAATTGCTACACAAATAAAAGTTTTAGATACTCTTAAATATTTTACATAAAACACTAAAAACCCATCCCCACAATAATTCAGGGAAATAGCTACCAAATTATTGCCCAAATGTCACAGAAGTTGCTATGTTAAGAAAGAGGGTGATTGTAATGAAGAAGAAGTTAGAAGTAGCGGCAGTTGGGATTGGAGGGTTAGTTCTTTATACCCTCGCTATGGGGATAATGCTTTTTATTAACGCACTAATATTGGTGCGTTAAAGGAGGTGAACTATGTTTATATTAAAGAGATTTTGGTGGCTACCCGTTATCCTATTCCTATCAACTGGATTGGAGGGTCGTGCAATTAATCAGGATGTAGTTACTCAATCTATAAGGAATTGTGAGCTAAAGGATACAGGTGTTAGTGATAATGTAGATGGATGGGTTGGCTGTTCTATTGATAAGATAGAGTTTGACAAAAATAGACTCACTCTGAAGCAGAAGGTTGAACCAACAAAAGTAAGCTTAATGAAGTTTCTCTCTTACACTTTAAGTGGGGTAGTAATTTTTTTACTAATGTAGAGGAGCAAAAGCATCGTTTTAAAGGAGGTGAACAATGTTTAGCTCAAATAAATTTTGGTGTCTAACCATTATCTTGCTTCTATCTAATACATTAAATGCAAAGGTTAGACAAGGGATAGCACAGTCTACAGGCAATGTTTATGTTGCCACTGAGGATACAATCAAAGGAGATGTTAGGTGTGAGGTAGGTAACATAGTTATCGATGGTGTGGTTGATGGTGATGTTGAATGTGAGATTGGTGAAGTGAAAGTCAATGGGATTGTGACTGGTGATGTAAGAGTTAAGGTTGGCGAGATTTATAATTATGGAGAAATAATGGGTAATACTACAGTGTCTATTGGTGAGGTCTACGGAGCTGAAATCGAGGAAAAAGGAGATGTAAAAGCTGCTAAAAAAGTTTTAGAAGGTATAGCATTCAATTTCCCGATAGTTAGCATAAAAGTGTCGGGTATGGTAAATGTTCCTGGGCAAGTAATTCGTGATACAATGGCTATACATATAGGTGATACCGTTGATATTGATAAACTGATAAGAACTAAAAAGAACATAGAGGCACTACAGTATTTCAAAACTGTAGCTCTTAATGTAGTCAGAGAAGACAAAGGTGTTAGACTTGAGGTTAAAGTTGAAGAAAATCCTAAGATTGAGGAAGTAAAAATAGAGGGAAAGTCAGTATTTTCAACTGATGAGCTACTTAAAGAATTAGCAATCCCTATTGGGGAAGTGTTGAAAGGGAGTGTTGATGAGAAAAAGAGGGTCATTGAGTCAATGTATCACAAGCAAGGATATAAGTTAGCCAAGGTAACAACAGCTTGTGAAGGCGGGGTACTCACTTTTAAGATTGACGAAGGCTACATTGATAAGATAGAAATCACAGGGAATAAAAGGATATCTACCAAAGCCATTTTTGAGACACTTGCTATAAAAGAGGGTGATTTATACAATGAGGATAAAGTCAAAGAAGCTGTGAAAAGATTAGAGGAACAATTTCCAGTAAAAGTGAGAGAAAAGCATAAAGTGAAAGCATTAATTGAAGGAGGTAAAGAAGGAGAGGCTGTTGAGAGACATAAAGTAAAGGTATTTAAATTAGGGACTGGTGAAGAGGGAGAAGAGTCAATTGAGGAAGCTCTTAAATGTGTAAAGCATGAGAAAGGAGTAGAGAAGGCGTATACAATTTATGAGGAAAAAGGTAAAAATGTGCTAAGAATCCCTATCGAAGAGAAAGACTTTGCAAAAACTGACTTTTTTGATTTAAGATACAACCGAGTTGAAGGCTTATGGTGGGCTGCTAATTTTGAGACAAGAACTTTTATGCCTAATGATTGGAAGCTTAAAATTATGGGTGGCTATGCCTTCACTCCTAAGCTATGGGAATACAGAGGTAGCATAGAGAAGCCATTTTTCTATCCGCATACCTTTACTATCGGGGGTGAATATCGCAATATTGTAGATACACAGGATAGCTGGATTATCAGTGAGGGTGAAGAGACAGCATCATCATTTTTCTTAAACAGAGATTATTATGATTATTACACTAGACAAGGTGCTGGTATTTGGCTGTCACAGGTGGTGATTCCCAAGCACAAAGTAAAGATTGAATACAATGCAGACAAATACGGAAACATTGAGGCAAGTGATGTATGGACTATGTTCAATAAGGACAGGCCTACACGCGAAAATCCACAAATTGATGAGGGCTATCTTAAAAGTATCGCTGTAGCTTATAGTTGTGAGATTGGTAATAAAACGCACAGTATAAAATCATGGATTGGAGTTGAAAAAGCAGGAGACCAGTTAGGTGGTGACTTTGAGTTCACTCGCTACATACTGGACTTACGAAGCTATAATGAATTATTTGCTTCTAATTTTCTTGACTTCCGAGTTAGAATAGGGTATTCTAATAATACATTACCTATGCAAAGGAGATTTTACCTTGGAGATGTTGGCACTTTACATGGCTACTACTATAAAGAGTTCTCTGGCAATACTATGTTTCTTGGTAACATAGAGTATAGACTTGGGAGCAAGACACCTCAACTCGCCATTTTGGCTGATGCCGGTAATGCATGGGAGAGAGGGGGTGACTTTAGTTTATCCGAGTTAAAGCCAAGCATTGGATTAGGGATTCAGAGTTATGGCGGCGGATTTAGAATCAGTGTACATAGACGACTGGATAAGGAAAATGCTCCTTTAATAACATATGTTAGGTTTAGTAAAACTTTTTAGAGGAGGGTAAGATGAAAAGAGTGTATATTTTTATTCGCAGAATCCTGTGGATAAGTTTGCTTCTTATTTCTAACGTGATAGAGGCAAACTCGAAAGGATTAGGTGATCCCAGCAAAGGGTTTGGTATGCTTAACCTTCAATTGAGGCAAATTTTTCAATCCGATAGGTTAGGATATGAGCCTGCCCCGACTTGTCGGGATTTGGCAATCTCACAGTATAAGGATGGCGATTATACTTTTAGCAAGAACATTCAGGTAAACGATGATCCAGCAGGTACAGCAGAGCATTTCACAAAGATTGGAGGAGCTAATATCATTGTAGCACGTGGTGACACGCTATATATTGTGTGGTCAGATGCTCGTGAGGGTACAACTGGGTCACAGATTTACTTTGCTAAAAGTATAAATGGTGGACAAAGTTTTCTACCAAATGTTAAAGTAGGCGATATGCCGCCAAATACAGCGATTATGTTTTTTCCTTCTATAGCAGTAGATGCTATTGGGAGAATCTATGTAGCATGGTCAGATTCAAGAAACTCATCAGGAGATACGGCTACTTTTGATATATATTTTGCAAAGAGTGATGATGGTGGTTTGACTTTCAGCCAAAATAGATGTGTAACTGACACGAGTAGCAGAGAAATTCAGTATGGGGTGAGCATAGGAGTGGCTGGTGATAATGTTTACATTGTATGGGCTGACGCGAGACACTGGGATGGTTCTGGTGACCCTAAATTTCATATCTATTCTGATAGAAGTAGAGATGGTGGACTCACATTTAGTAAAGATATAAAAGTTGACGACTTTCCTGTTGACGTTCCGCCATACGGTGAGATTTTTCCATGTATTAATGTATTAGATGATACTGTATATGTTATATGGTCTCACTTGAATTTAGATGCGTTGGAGTGCGACATTAGGCTTGACAAGAGCGTTGATGGTGGTGTGACATTTGGAACTGACATTAAGGTTACGGTATCTGGATTAGCGCAGATTTTCCCCTCTCTTACAATTGATAAGAATAGAGCCATCCACATAGCCTTTTATAATGTGAATCTTACAGGTCGCTGGCAGATTCTGTACGCAAAGAGTACAGATGGTGGTGCTTCATTTAGTCAAATTACGGAAGTTACAGATACAACATTTACTTATAATGGTATGAGTATAAATATAACTACTGATACAGACTGCAACCCATATTGTGTGTGGGAAGACTTAAGAGAGTCACTGAACATTTCTCATCCATACTTTAGCTATAGCGATGATGGCGGTAATTCATTTAGCAAGAATGTGCGAGTAGTGGATAAACCGGGTACAATAGGTGATGTTGACCAGTTTGGAGTTGGATTAGCAGTAGATGATAACAAAAATGTCTATGCAGTGTGGAGTGATAGACGCAACCATGCACAATGGTACGATATATATTTTGCTAAAGGAACACAAGCAGGAATAGAAGAGAGCCAAAGCTCAAAGCTCAACCCCGACCTTGTCGGGACAAAACTGGAAATCTATCCTACCCCATTTAGACAGACAACAAGTATCAGCTATCAATTGCCAGCAAGAGGTCGTATTTCACTAAAGGCTTACAATTTAGCGGGTGGGTTAATTGAAGTACTGATAGATGATATAAGAGATTGTGGGACTCATACATTAGGATGGACTCCTGAAGGATTCTCAACTGGAGTATATTTCTTGAGACTTGAGTTCTCTCCATTTTCACAAAAGGATGAGTTAGTCAATGACTTTGTAACCACAAAAAGGGTAGTGATACTGAAGTAAAAGATACTTGAGGAGTAGCGAAAGTTTTTTAAACTCAATTTTTGTTATAAAGTTTACACAATCAAAAGTTTAGAAATTTAATAGGTGAGTAGTATACTATTTACAGTTTCCTTTATTATTTTACAAAGTGGTGCACAAAATCCAAATATATCCATCGTTATTACACAATCTAAAAAGGAAGTATTTGTTAATCTTGAAATAGATAATTTATTCACTTATGAGATACTTGAGGGTATAAACAGAGGGTTTACTTCCTGCATTGAGTATACAGTGGATTTGTGGTGGGATAGAGCCCTATGGCTTGACCAGCTGATACAGCGAAAGGAGTTTGCTTTTTTTATAAATTATAACCTGTGGGATAAAGAATACAAGGTAACGGATATTTATGGAGCCATTAATAGGTTTACTAATTTTACTGATGTATTGGATAAAGTATGTGTGCAACCCAATGTCAATATTTGTGCAACTAATATATTGGACATTAATAAGACTTATTATGTAGCAGCAAGAATTGTCCTAAAGCCTTTGGTGACCGAAGACTTAAATGAGATGCTTAGTTATGCGATGGGTGAAATACGGGAAGCAAGAAAAAAGGAGAAGACGAGTCTATTTACATACCTTATAGGACAGGCGAGAAATTTTGTAGGCTTAGGAGATAAAGTAATTACGGGAAAAAGTGAACCAATCAAAGTAACTCAAGAAGAGAAACATAGTAACTAAAAGGCAGAGACAAACCCTGCCTCTACATTCCTGTCTGCCGACAGGCAGGGCGGAAATAAACGGTAACTGACTACTCCTTCGTAATCCAATTTTAAAACAAGAAAGCTATTTCCAAATATAGACTTATGAGACTGTCCGATAATTTAAAGATTGCTACTAAAATGGTAGTTATCCCGATAAAATCGGGAACCCGCATAAAATATGGTGGTCAGGAGACCACCATATTTGAAGGAGGAACTAAAACCTATTGAGATGCTTCACAGAGCCTGCCCTGAGCCAATCCGCCTGAGGCGGAGAAGGGTTCAGTATTAAACTATTATAGAAGTAGTTGTAGAACGCACACCGTCTATCTCATGTATCTTTTCGGCAACTACTTCACCAAGTTTTAATAGGTCATCAGCTTGCACGCGGACTATTACATCATAATATCCTGTAACTATATGAGCTTCTTTTACATCAGGAAGCTTCTTCACCTTTTCTAAAACCTTATCAACTTTTCCTGCATCCGTGTTTATAAACACATAAGCTGATATTGCCATTTCTTACCTTTTTCTTGCTATGTATATTTACATTATAAAAAGAATAACTATTTTGTCAAGGAAAAAGGTTGACAATGTTTAAAATCTTAATTAGAATAAGAGGACAATGGAGCTAACTCAGGAACAAAAGCTTATCCAAGATATGGTAAGAAAATTTGCATCATCTGAACTACTCCCAGTAGTAGCAGAACTTGACAAAAGTGCTACTTATCCACATGAGATAATTAAAAAGCTTGCCGAACTCGGCTTCCTTGGAATAACTATACCTGAAAAGTACGGTGGTGCTAATCTTGATACGGTCAGTTACTGTATAATTATTGAGGAATTGTCAAGAATTTTTGGCTCAATTGGGACAATCCTTATAGTAAATAATGCACTTGTAGCTTATCCTATCCTTAAGTATGGCAATGAAGGACAAAAGAGTCAATGGCTTACTCCACTTGCAAAAGGTGATATTATAGGCGCATTTGCAATTACAGAGGGGACAGGTTTTAACTTCTCTGATATAGAAACTAAAGCAACTAAAATTAATAATGGATATGGAATTTCAGGCAAAAAGGATTTTATCCCAAATGCTGAGGCTGCAAAGCTATTTGTCATATTTGCGAATACTGAAAATGGGGTAACTGCTTTCCTTGTTGATAGGGAGAGTGCAGGACTTAAGGTAACTGAAAAAGAAGATACACTCGGTATAAGGTCAGCCGGTATATGTAATTTAGAATTCAATGAACTTAAAGTTAGTGCCAATGCTATACTTGGCAAGGAAGGCGATGGCTTAAAGATAAGCGAAGAAGCAATTAATCTTGCAAGTATTGGAACAGGGGCACAAGCAGTAGGAATTGGACAGGCAGCACTTGATGACTCTATAAAATATTCTAAAGAACGACACCAGTTTGGTCGTCCAATATGTGAGTTCCAACTCGTCCAGGATATGCTTATAGAGATGAAAATAAAGGTAGAGGCTGCAAGGCTACTCGTATACGATACTGCTATTAAATGTGACTCAGGTAGTAGCTTTGGACAAGATGCCGCTATTGCAAAATTATTTGCTACAGATGCAGCTATGGTTGCAGGAATCAAGTCAATACAGGTATATGGTGGTTATGGATATACAAAGGATTACCCAGTAGAACGATACTTTAGGGATGCAAAGGTTATACAAGTATGGGGTGAGTCTTCAATAGCACAAAAGATTAAAATAGCAAAAGCATTGCTAGAATAAAAATCAAATTGATTTTTGATTTTGAGGGACGGGTAGTCCTGTTATATTATCACGATACTCAGTAGACACCATAAAGAGTTCCAAGAAAAAGTAAGAAGATTTGCTCAAGAGGAATTAGCCCCAAGAGCACAAGAAATTGATAAAAAAGGAGAATTTCAGTTTGATATTTTTAAGCGGATGGCTGAATTAAACCTTTTAGGGATACCTATTCCTAAAAAGTATGGTGGTGCAGGGCTTGACACACTTTCTTATACTATTGCTGTAGAAGAGGTAGGACGTGTCTGTGGCTCTACAGGGATAACACTTGCTGCTCATACATCACTTGGCTGTTATCCAATTTATATTGCTGGAAATGAAGGCCAGAAGAAGAAATGGCTTATCCCATTAGCAAAGGGTGAAAAGATAGGCTCATTTGGACTTACTGAGCCAAATGCAGGCTCAGATGCTGCTGCTACTGAAACTACTGCAAAACTTGAGGGTAACAAATACATAATAAATGGGACTAAAAGATTCATAACATCGGGTGCGATAGCAGATATAATAGTATTTACTGCTACACAGGACCGCTCAAAAGGAGTGCACGGTATATCTGCATTTGTAGTTGAGAAAGGGACACCCGGATTCTCAGCAGGTAAAGAAGAGGATAAACTTGGGCTACGTGGCTCAGTTACTTCTGAACTTATATTTGAAGATTGTGCAATTCCGTGTAAAAACTTGCTCGGTAAAGAGGGTGATGGCTTCAAAATATTTATGCAAACACTTGATGGCGGTAGAATATCAATAGGCGCACTTGGAATTGCACAGGGAGCGCTTGATGCCTGCATTGAATATGTGAAAGAAAGTAAGCCCTCTAACCTGCCTAGCCAAGTCAAGGTGGGTAAACCACTGTATAAATCACAATTCGTTCGAGGTAGAATAGCTGATATGGTAACAGAGATTGAGGCGGCACGTGGTCTAATTTACAATGCAGCTATACTTAAAGACAGCGGGAAACCGTATACTAAAGAAGCGGCTATGTCGAAACTATACGCATCAGAGGTTGGGATGAGAGCTACAACTATGGCAGTTGAGTTACATGGGATAATGGGACTTACAAAGAAATACGAAGTAGAGCGATTTATGCGAGATGTTAAGCTTATGGAGATTGGAGAAGGGACATCTGAAATACAGCGTGTAGTCATTGCAAGAGAAATACTGGGTAAATGAAAAGGGGGGAAGATGAATTTTGATTTAACTGCTGACCAGAAGATGCTACAGGAGACAGTGAGAAAGTTTGCTAAGACAGAACTTGAGCCTGTAGCAGCTGAACTGGACAAGACACAGGAGTTTCCGTGGCTGAATATTAAGAAGCTTGCTAAACTTGGGCTACTTGGTGTGATAGTGCCAGAAAAGTATGGGGGTGCAGGATTTGACTTTGTATCTCTTGCAATAGCGATTGAAGAGATATCAAGAGTTTGTGCCACTACAGGCGTGATTGTAGCAGTCAATAACTCACTTACTGCGTATCCTATTTATCAATTTGGGAATGAAGAACAAAGAAATAAGTGGCTACCCCCACTATGCAAAGGTGAAAAACTTGGTGCTATCGGGATAACTGAGCCAAATGCAGGCTCTGATGTTGCGAGTATGGAGTCAACTGCAAGACTTGACGGCAATTCCTATATACTTAATGGGACAAAGAGATTCATTACAAATGCAGGTGAGGCAGGTATATTTGTTGTCTTTGCGTATACTAATAAAGAAATGAAACACAAAGGAATAAGTGCATTTGTAGTTGAACGGGATACACCAGGATTTACACTCGGAAAGCACGAAGACCTTATGGGTATACGAGCAACTGCTAACTGTGAACTTATCTTTGAAGATGCTAAGATACCAAAAGAAAACTTACTTGGTAAAGAAGGTAATGGCTTCAAGATATGTATGCATACACTTGATGTGTCAAGAATAGACATAGGAGCGCAAGCAGTAGGCATAGCTCAAGGTGCGCTTGATTCAGCACTGAGCTATTCAAAAGAGCGTAGGGCTTTTGGTCAGCCAATATGTGAGTTTGAGATGGTCCAGTCAATGCTTGCTGATATGGCAACACAGATACAGGCGGCAAGGTTACTTGTGTATTATGCGGGCTTCTGTAAAGATAAAGGGATGCCAAGATTCTCAAAAGAAGCCTCTATGGCAAAATGGTTTGCATCTGAGGCTGCAGTGAATGTCACAAGAAAGGCAGTCCAAATCTATGGCGGCTATGGATATACTAAAGATTATCCGGTAGAGCGATACTATCGTGATGCTAAGATACTTGAGCTTTATGAAGGGACATCAGAGATACAAAAGATAGTGATTGCAAGAGACTTGTTAAAATAAAGCAGTTGTTAGAAGAGAGAGAAATTGAGCAGCTTAAATATCTTCTGAAATTTTAGAGAAGAAACGTTTAGAGGCAGGTCTCCTGACCTGCCTCTAAACGAAAATTTTGGTTGGGAGACCAAAAACTACCCAAGTAGATTAAAGGAGGTGATGTGTATAATTGGATAATAGAAGTTGCTGTGGCATAGAGGCAATGGTAGGGCAAGGCTTTAGCCTTGCAGGAGTAAGATAAGTACGAAAAGTGGAGTGTCCCACCGTAATGGGACAGAGAATAGACTTGATGCCCCGCACAAGATCAACTATCAAGGCTGGCTTGCAAATGCAGAGGATACTGCTGGGGTGACAGGTAGTTTTGATATGGTGTTTAGACTATATAATGTACCAACAGGAGGCAGCTCTTTATGGGAGGGAACACAAACCAGTGTTGTAGTGGATAAGGGGATATTCAATGTATATCTTGGAAATGTTAATCCTATACCTGCAACTCTATTCACTGGAGTACCCTTTATCTTCAGATTCAGGTGGGGAGTGAAGTTCTATCTCCAAGGAAGAAGTTAGTCTCTGTTGGCTATGCAATGAAAGCAAAGAATGCTAATAATGCTATCTATGCAGATACTGCTAATTATGCACAAAACTTGATTGGTAAAGTCTCATATGCTGATTCAGCTGGACACATTGTACCACCTGATTCTGTAATCGGAGTAGTATCCAATAATGCACTACTTTACATCAGAAATGACGGTATGGGAGGGTATGGACTCAAGATACGTGCCTCATCGGAGGGCATCCATATAGATTCTACATATTATGGAGTTTATATTTACAGTCCAGTATTTGGGGTCAAGATTGATATGCCAATTTACGATGGTCTCTGTATTGACCAAGCAGGCAACAATGGAGTCTGGATTAATGGAGCGGGTGGAGATGGGGTTTATGCTGTGGCAACACAGCGTGGAGGATATTTTTATAACAATAGCACTGGAACAAACTATCCTACTCTTTGGGTTAGAAATGCATACAATAGTACAAGCAGTGAAAGAATTGCTAACTTCTATGCAGGAGTACCAGAAAAACTAAGATTCTATTTCCAGGGAGATGGTAATGCTTATGCAGATGTTGGATGGAATACATTCAAGAAAAACTCTAAAGGGAGTTATGAATCATACTCAGCAGTTGAGTCGCAATATAAAGAACTTATAGCTCATAGGACTGGTAAACTTGTAAATGGTGAAGCTTATGTTAAATTTGATGCCTCATTTGCTGAATTTGTATCTGCTCAATTACCAATTGAGATTACACTGACTCCAGTTGGTTCTTATAGTGGACTATATGTTGTGGAGAAGGATAAATATGGCTTTACTGTCAAGTCAGGTGCAGGTGATAATAATTGTGAATTTTCATACCTTGCTATTGGGAGAGAGAAAGGCTGCGAACAAAGAGCAGTGGTTGGTAACATTGATGAAGAGGAGAGACAGGCTCAACTTATGGATGAAATGAAGAGAGCTGAGCATGAGAGGAGGATGGAGTCAAAGAAATATTAAGACATCCTAAATCTATGTAATATTGAACAAGCTGGCTTCTACTCGTATCCAATGGGACCTGTTGTTAGTATAGAAGAAACTGAATTATTTAACCCAATCCCAAAGGTATTCAGCTTATCACAGAACTGGCCTAATCCAACAACCGGGCTCACAACCATCAGATATGGACTTCCAAAAGAGGTATCACCTCAAGATAGCTATGTAGATATCAGAATATACGACATTAGTGGCAGAGTGGTAAGAAGATTAGTAAATGGTTTCCAGCCTGCCGGCTACTATACTATCAACTGGGATGGCAAGGATGATGAAGGTAAATCGCTACCGTCTGGCATGTATTTTTACCATCTTGAATCCGATGGTTATACGGCAGCTAGAGTACTCGTCCTGATGAGATAAGATGTAATTCACACTAAATGTAGGAGCAACCCTTGCGGTTGTTTTTTGGAGTGCAAAATCGGTGATTTTGCAACAACACCGTTGTTGCATTCCATATTAAAAAATCATATTTTTGACAGTACTCATTTTATATCTGGAGGTGAAACATGGGTGATAAATTTAAATCACGCACGTTTTGGCGAGAAAAATTAGAAAAAGAACTCCCAAGTCACGGTAAATTAGTTGATATTCCGCCAAAGATGCAAAAAAGATTTGGTATAGGTAAAATGCTTATCCCTAAGCCTCTTGATGTAGATGCTCTAATACGCAAGATTCCGGAAGGAAAGCTTGTCACAGTAGAGCAAATTAGAGAGCGGTTAGCTAAGGATTATCATGCTGATACTACTTGTCCACTGACAACTGGAATTTTTATCAGGATAGCAGCTGAGACATCGGAAGAAGACCTAATAAATGGAGAGAAAAAAATAACACCGTATTGGCGGGTAATCAAGAGAGATGGTAGCCTAAATGAAAAATTACCCGGTGGCATAGAGGCACAAGCGACGCGTTTAAGGCGGGAAGGACACTTAATTGAACCGGGAAGGGGAAAGAAGCCGCCTAAGGTGAGAGATTTTGAAAAATATTTGCAAAAGCTGTAATTAGTAATCAGTCTATTTTCCTGTCCCCAATTTTATCTCTTCCCATAAATAAATATAAGCCATGATAGTGTAACCACACACCAAATAATGAAAATACTAAACATCCCTCCTCTTATTAAACCATCCAAAAACCCTACAAAGAAAATCATACCTAAAAGAATTACGACGCATACTGCCAAGAATACCCTCATTTCTACTATAAGTTTATTTAAGATATTTTTATAATCCATGCCCTTTGAAAAGTCAAGCAAAAAGTAGTTGTGTGGTGCCAAAATTATTTATTGACTTTTTATTGGTATTTTGTTATAATACACACAATTGTTAGGGTGAATGATGGACATAATTGTTTGTATAAAGAGAGTGCCAGAAACTGCAGAGTCAGAGATTAAAGTAGATGCCTCTGGTAAGGATATAATAAAGGAACGGCTTACTTTTGACATCAACGAATCCGATAACTACGGCCTTGAGGAGGCAATCCTACTAAAAGAAAAGTTTGGTGGCTCAGTTACATTAGTGTCAGTTGGGCCACCTGAGGTCGAAGATATACTCCGAATGGGGCTTGCTAAAGGTGCAGATACAGCAATAAGGGTGACAGATGAAAAGTTTAAGGAGCTCGATGCATTTGCGACTGCAAAGCTACTTCAGTCTGTGGTCAAAGTGGCTTGCAGTAAGTTTGATATTATTTTTACTGGCTGTATGGCTAACGATGATGGATGCTCTCAAGTTGGACCTACACTTGCTGAATTACTCGGTATCCCACATGCTACATTAGTAACTAATATTGAGATAAAAGAGAGTATAGCTAAAGTACAGAGGGAACTTGAAGGTGGCTTACTTGAGGTTTTAGAAATAAAACTACCCGCCCTATTCACTATTCAGACAGGTATCAACGAGCCAAGATATGCTTCTCTCATTGCTATAAGAAGGGCAGCGGCTAAAGAAATCAAAGTGATTGATGCAAAAATGTTAGGAATTGATGAATTAGCGACAAAAACAAGAATTGATAGCTTGTTCCCACCCCCTATTGGGAAGCGGGCACAAATTATAGAAGGGACACCAGATGAAGTAGCAACTAAAGTTACAGGTATATTTAAAGAAAAGGGATTGGTGTGAAGTGACAAAAAGGGTATTTGTATTAGTTGAACATAGACGTGGTGAAATTAGAGATATAACTTATGAATTACTTACTAAAGGAAGAGAACTGGCCAGTAAATTAGGAGGTAGCACCTCAGGAGGTGAACTCGTTGCTTTACTATTGGGATACAATGTAGAAAAGTTTGCAGATAAGATTAAATCACAATCGCATAAGGTGTTTGTCATAGAGGATGAGAAGCTTAAAAACTTCAATGCTGAGTCATACCAAATTGTCCTTTCTAATATATTAAAAAAAGAAAAACCATCCCTTACACTTATTGGTCATACTGCATTTGGGATAGACCTTGCACCTGCTATTGGGACTGAACTTAATATACCAGTTGCTACAGATTGTATAGGAATAGATGTAGAGGACAATAACTTAATTACAATACGCCAGATGTATGGTGGCAAATTGAATGCAAGATTATGTTTCAGTAAGAGTGAACAATTTGTGATAACAGTGCGACAAGGAGCTTTCGTACCACAAGAAGCGAATTTGAATGGAGAACTCGTAACTATACAATCACCACTCACACAAGAACCTGATTATAGAAAGTTTGTTGAATACCTTGAAGCAGTAGTTGGTGAAATAGATATAACAAAGGCAGATATTGTTGTAGCAGTAGGCAGAGGGATAAAAGAGCAAGGGAACCTACATTTAGTTGATGAGCTTGCCAAGTCACTTGGTGGCGTCCTTGCCTGCTCACGGCCAATTGTAGATGCAGGCTGGCTCCCAAAGGATAGGCAAGTGGGTTCATCTGGTAAGACAGTGAAGCCAAAGCTCTACATAGCTGTCGGAATATCGGGTGCATTCCAGCATATTACAGGGATGAAAGGGGCAGATACTATTGTAGCTATAAACAAAGACCCAAATGCACCTATATTTAACGAGGCAGATTACGGGATAGTAGGTGACTTATTCAAAGTAGTACCTGCAATTAAAGAAAAAATAGCTGAATTAAAGCCAAGCTGACCAAGGAGAAGACAAGTTACTACTTAAAGCCCTGGTGTTCCTAATTTTTAGTTTCCATTTAACATAACTAATTTCTTGAAGCTAATGGACTTCCCAGTCTCTAACTTACAGAAGTAAATGCCTGATGCAACTCTATTCCCAAAATCATCCTCTCTATTCCAAACAACCGTGTATACTTCCGTGTTCTCCTTCTTATCTATTAGAGTTTTTACCAATCTACCAGCCATATCATACACTCTTACACTAACTGGCATTTTAGGAGTCCCATTTAGGATTTGGAATCTGATTTCTGTCATTTGAGCAAATGGATTAGGATAGACTTCAAGTTTTGGGTTTTCTTTCACTCCCACATAGGGGTCAGTATTAGTAAATTCATATATGCTGCCATTTCTATGTGTAGCATAGATTCGGTTTGTATCATCATTTCTACCTCTACCAACAGTCAAATCAGCAGACGCACCTGTAACAGCGTCAACAACAGTGTCAACCCATGCACTACCATCCCATGAGTGCTCACGGATATTACCAAATTGTGCTGTAGTGTATACTCGTATTTTACTGTTTTTACTGTCACTCTTTGTTCTACCAAGCCATAATCCGTAACGGCTGAGCATAGGCGCACTTGGGCATATGTCAACCTGTTGCCAATTCCCTGCAGAGTATGTGAGTTCATAAACATACCCCCCTCCACAAGAAACATAAACTCTGTTCACTAAATCATTCCTACCAGAGCCAACAGCTGCTTTACACAACCGATACGAGGGTAAAGTGATGACTGACTCCTCATAATAGGAGCTATTCCAACTGTACTCTCTGAGGTATGGAGAATGCCCATCAGGACAATAGACTCTATTCATATCATACCATCGTTTCGTCCATTCCCCAATTGCAACTGCTGCAAAAGCTGTATAGGGAGGACCCAAATTAGCCTTTAAATAAGTCCATTCGTATATATGACCATTGAACCCCGATACATACACCCTTTGTATACCATCATTTCTACCATCTCCCACCACTTGGTAAAGCCAACCAGGGCATGTCCCTATTCTTACTGCGTTCCAACCACACCATACGCAATTGAAGAGAGTAACAACTGATATCATCGCTATCAATATCAACATGAGCATCCTCCTTCCTGCCTTGACGCGAGGCAGACGAGACAGGAACTCACTCATTGTGCTAAACTTTTTCATTTTACCCCCTTTAAATTTGATTCACTTTATACTTAATGTCAAGAAAAATTACTTTGTTTTGATTCAACAAGCAGCATCTTTTACTTGACCTAAACGAACCATAGGCTATACTTTACTATATGATTTTACTCATTTTGAGGTGCTACCTCCTTCTCCTTATTGGACAGGAATTTGATGCTCCTGCTGTGTCTGACCCTTTAATAGAGGAGCTACAAAGTTTGGAGTCCCATCCGATTGACATTAACAAAGCTAAAAAGGAAGATTTTCTTAAGATATACTGGGTTTCACCTGGGCTTGCAGAGTCCATTATTAAGACGAGAAAAGAAGTTGGCAGCTTTGATAAGATTGAGGATTTGAGAAAGGTACAGGGTGTGACAGATGAGCTTTTAGAGTGCATCCGTCCCTATATAACGGTTAAACTACAACGGCAACAAATTTTGGAGGTTAGACCTCAAATTGAACTCAGGTCAAGGGTTCAACAGACTTTTCCTAAAGTTAAAGGTAATTGGCCGGGTAGCCCAATAAAATCTTACCAGAGGCTTAAATTAAGTAGTAAAAATATTTCTGGATTTGCACTTCTTGAGAAAGACCCCTACGAAGCATCGTATTCAGACTTTGCCACTTATGGAATAATGGTGCAGGCGCTCCCAATGGCTCAAAAGATTATACTTGGCGATTACAGGCTTGAATTTGGTGAAGGTCTATTGTTTGGCTTTCCTCCTATTGTTACTTTCAAGCAGCAGGGTGTAATTAAAGGGAAAGAGCGGGGACTTCAACTATACACTATTACTGGTGAAAATACATATTTACATGGTGTAGCAGTAGAGTCCAAATCCTATCGTGGGATTAAGAATTTCGTAATCCTATCAAATACAAAAATTGATAATGGTGGTGGCGTATCGCAATACGCCCCTACCATCTATGATTATGAAGGAGACCACTCAACTGAGTCAGGCGAAGCTAAAAAAGACAGAGTAAGAGAGTGGCTGATTGGGACAAGATTTGAGTACCATGGTCCAATTAAACTTGGGCTTACATGGTATAAAAATACGCATTTCTTAAATCCAGAAGAGGTTAGACCTCAAGGCACTAAAATAGGGACTCATAGCTTATGGAGTGTGAGTAGTTCAACCTCATTAGCTGGATTTGAGGTGTTACCTCTTAACTGGTTTAGTGAATTTGGCTGGTGTGATAAAAGTTGGGCAACAGTGCTTGGTACAGAATACGGGAAAGAAAAATTAAGACTTGGCACTCTATTTAGATATTATCCACCCGATTTCCCTGTGTTCCATTCGGCACCATTTTCTGACAGCTACAAGCTTGCTGAAAAAGGTAATTATCTATATGGAGCGTATCAGATTTCAAAATACACAAAATTAACAGGCTATACAGATTATTGCACACGATATTCTACTGAGTTACCAACTTTGCATGCTGAACATTCTATTGAGTTACAGCATAAGTTTACACCGCATTTTTGGCTTACAAGTAGATACTCTTTTAAAAAGGTAGAGGTATCACCTCGAGGTGAGTCTGAATGCAAATGGTTTAGATTACAAGCAGATATTGAAGCCGCCAAACTTAATATGAGAGTCAGACTTGATAGAGGCTATGAGGCTGGGTCTCAAGAGGTTAGACCTCAAGGTGAGCTTTTGTACGGCGATATAGGAGTTAAGTTTTCAAAATACTTATCATTTACTACGAGGTTGATTTTATTTGATTCTGAACTCGACAAGTTTGGTCTTTATGAGTATGAGCAAGACTTACCAGGTCTTATGACAAACCAGTTTATAAGTGATAAAGGGACAAGACTATATTTGCTTTTGAAAAATAGAATTGCATCCAGCTACACGGTTACTGTGAAATATGCAATAACATCAAAGATAGCTAAGCCCGTGACACAAAAATACGGCATCCAATTTGATTTAGAGCACTAATCAATTTTGCTTGGTAGAGAGAATAACAACCAATAAAATAATTATAGTGGTGGCTTTTGCAAAATAAAAAGAACCGTCCCCATTATTTAGGGCAGTAATCAGCTTCTCAAATGTTTTATAAGTTCAGTGATTTGCTCAGCAGTTCCCTGATTGGTTTCTTGAATGCCCACTGGAATGATGGGTACTTTTGCTGTATGAGTGAGAAAGAGGGCTCCTCGCTTAACTTCTTGCATCTCTTTTGTTAATCTAACACCACCCTCAGGGAAAATTCCTATCACTTTTCCATTCTTTAACATACTTAATGCTTTTTTGAGCGCTTTTATTGCTTGTACAGAGTCAACTGGAATACAACCTATTCTGGATAAGAATGCTCCGACTACGGGTTTTTCAAACAGGTAAGATGCAACTAAAAATGTAATTTTTTCTTTAAATGAAGCAATTAAAACAAGGCCATCAATCACACTGATATGATTTGATACAATAATATAGGCGCCCTTTCCCAAGACATTCTCTACCCTTCTTATCTTAAGTGAGCAAAATATTATAAGGACTATTCGAGTAGCCAGGCGAACTATGTAATAAAAAACTGGTTTGCTATTTTGGTGTTTCATTTGGAAGATAATACTCCAACTTTGCTATTTTGCAAATAAAATAATAGGCGCCTTGCCCTTGTATGATGCGTGGGATACCCCTCGCGCTGCAAAAATATCCCGGATATACACGGACAGTGACTGGATTTTATGGAAGAATAAAAAATGGGGAAACTCCAAAGGTTTATTTTACTTGACAAAGGCAGTGAATGTCCAATATAATGGATGAGTGCTTTTTTTATTAGTATTTTTTACTTTTACAGTTCAAGGCGATACCTCCCCTAAGCGGTTCCTTTATGGAGTAAATGTAGAACATGGTGAGAACTTGACACAGGTAGCAGAAAAACTTTATGCCCAAGGTATAATAGAACACAAATTTTGGTTTAAGGTGTGGGCTAAAGTTACAAACCAAGACCGTAATATTAAGGCTGGTTACTACATTTTTAAAAAGCCTACCCCAATTCGTGAAGCGTTAAGAACACTTGTTGAGGGCAGGAATGCAGGTATAAGAGTTACAATCCCTGAAGGTGCAACACTTCGTGAAATTGCGTGGCTATTCAGGAGATATGGGGGAGTCAATAAAGAAGAGTTTATTAGGCTTGCACATGACACTTCTTATATAAGAAGCTTTGGTATACAAGCGAGCTCCCTTGAGGGCTACCTTTTTCCGAAGACTTATTTTATTCCATATGGAACGAATCCAAGAGAAGTGATACCATTTATGATTGAGCAGTTTTTTCAAGTCTTTGGTGAAGATTTTTACAATAGGTCAAAAGAAATAGGGTTTACACTTGAGGAGGTAGTAACTTTTGCCTCCCTTATTGAGAAAGAGGCTGTATGTGATTCTGAGAAGCCTATAATATCAGGAGTCTACCATAAGCGGCTTAAGCATAAATGGCCACTCCAGTGTGATGCTACTATTCAATACATTTTACCTGAACGAAAGCCGCGTCTTACTTACTCTGACCTTTCCATCCATTCCTTATATAACACTTATATTTATCAAGGTTTACCTCCCGGTCCTATATGTTCACCTGGGGAGAGTTCTATCAGAGCTGCATTATGGCCGGATGAGACTGATTATTTATACTTTGTTGCACGTGGTGATGGCACACATATATTTTCGAAAACCTTGAAAGAGCATCAAATTGCAAAAGAGAAAGTTAGAGAGAAACAAGAAATGACGAAATCCAAATGACGAATGACGAAAAATGACAGTCTCAAAGAGCGAGATTGCTTCGCTATCGCTCGCAATGACATTTACGGAGTGAAGCATCTAATGTGTAGAACTTTAAGCTGGCTTGTAATTTTTACTTTCTATTTCATACTTCCCACTTTCATTTATGCTGAAATAATTGTAGAGCTTAAAGTAGAGGGGATAGAAAATGTAGCCCCTGGTCTTGTAATTTCAACATCAGGTTTAGAAATAGGGGATGAGTTAACTGTGGAGAGTGTAAGGAATGCTGTCAAGCAAATTTATAGGACACAGTTGTTTAAAGATGTTGAGATACAGTACGAAAAAGAGGGTGGTGGGGTAAAGCTTACTATATTGGTCAAGGAATACCCACGTATATCTAAGATTGGGTTCAAATGGAATAAAAAATTTAAGGATAAGAAGCTACTTGAACTATGTGGCTTAAAAGAGGGTGACATTGGAGTTGAGACATCAATTTTTAATGGAGCAGTAAAGATACGCAAGGCTTATAAGAAGGATGGTTATTATTTGGCAGAAGTTAAACCTGTTACAGAAGAGGTCAATAAAGAGCTCAAGGTGGAATACCTAATTACAGAGGGTAAGCGTGTTAAGATTCGCTCAATTGAAATTATTGGTAATCGTGCTTTTAAAGATGACGAACTTGAAAAGAGGCTAAAAAATAGAGAAAAGAGATGGTACAGGTCAGGTAATTTTAGTGGAGAAGAATTTGAAAATGACCCAGATAAGATTGTTGAGTTTTATCGGAATCATGGGTATCCGAACTGTAAAGTTGTGGATGTGAATATAGTGCCTGATGAAAATAAAGAATGGGTTAGAATATACATTAAGATTGATGAAGGTAGTAAGCTATTTTTGGGTAATGTAGGTTTTGATGGTAATAAAGTTATAGATACAAGAGATTTAATTAAAGAAGTGAAGTTTAAAAGGCTCTCCCTTTATTCAAGTAATGCCTTATCAAAGACATTAGAAGGTATCTATAGTCTTTATGGGAATCGTGGCTACATATATGCAATCGTTGACCCTGTAGAAGAGTTAAGTGACAGTGTTGTAGATATAACTTATAAAATCAAAGAAGGCAAACCGGCAAGGATACATAAGATTATAATTGAAAATAATACAAAAACACACGAAAAAGTTATACGACGCGAACTCACAATATTTCCCGGTGATATACTGTCTCGTAAAGAATTAATAAATTCACAGCGTAAGGTGTTTAATTTAGGGTTCTTCAAGAACATAACCCTTGATACAAAGCCTGCCTCGCCAAGTCAAGGTGGGCAAGCCAATGAGCAAGGGGATATAGACCTTATAATTAAAGTAGAAGAGAAACCAGCAGGCCAAGCCTCTCTTGGTGCCAGTTATTATCCGAAGCATGGCCTTGTGGGTAATCTTGGTTTATCTACTCCTAATTTTAGAGGTATGGGTGAGCTATTATACATCAACTTACAGAAAGGTGAAAAGTTACAGACTCTTGAAGCAGGTTACAACAGGCCATGGCTATTTGATACACCTATGAGTGTAGGGTTAGACGCATTTCATACTTTTGAGAAGCGCCCGTTATATAAAACACAGAGAACAGGTGGCAATGTTAAGGTTGGTAGGCCTATACCAAGACTTACATTCACAAAAGGGTACATTTCGTATAAACTTGAGCGTGTGAAAGCATCAGCTGATGATACTGCTTCGTTAAGTTCTTATATAAAAGAGAGCCTTGGCGACCGTATTAGGAGTGTAGCTACATTTGAAGTTGTAAGAGACTCGCGTGATAATTTCCTTAATCCGACAACAGGGACACGTAATGATGCAGAAATTGAACTCTCAGGCGGTCCTTTAGGTGGTAGTGTAGATTACCATAAGGAGATATTTGAAACTTCTACTTATCACAAACTTTTTTGGCGTTTTGTGCTTGGCTTAAGGGGTAAGTTTGGCGCTATAGATGGATACAGAACACCGGCTGATGTCCCTTTATATGAGCGGTTTATACTTGGTGGTATAGGAGAATGGGGGCTAAGAGGGTACAGGGACTGGTCAATAGGACCTGAAAGGGATGGTGAAGTAATAGGTGGCAGATTTGCATCCTTGTTCACAATTGAGACTAAAATTTCTTTTGAAGAAAATCTTTATCCACTTGTATTTTTAGATGCCGGTAATACATGGGAATGTTTCAAAGAGGCTAATTTTCAGGACCTAAAGCGGGGGGTGGGGGTTGGGTTTAGGATAGAGATACCAATGATGGGACTGGTAGGGTTTGATTTTGGCTATGGTATAGATAAGAAACCAAGAGGATGGGAGTTCCATTTGCAGATGGGGAAGCTGTTTTAAAAACATTGATGAATACAGATAATCCTAAACTAAATTTTTTCATTTTTCATTTTTTATTTTTCATTTTGTTATCCGGTTGTGGCAAGAAGGAGCCGATTGGGTATGAGATTGTGAAACCGAGGGAGGGTGAAATTAGACAAGCGCGGGGTTTCGTGGTTAGGTGGAATAATTATTCAGAGTTTGCATCTATGAGTAGAGCTACAGAGTTATTTGCGGGAGAGGAGTGTGACTTTAAGGCGATGGCTTTCATTTGCTTTGAATTTGATACTACTCTTTTACCTGATTCACTTTGGCTACTTGGAGTGAATTCTGGTAAAGTGAAAGTTTGTAAAGTCACAGGATTATGGAACCCGGACTCTATAAATTGGAGTCATATTCCGGATACAGGTGAGATATTTGATACTGTTGAAATTAAAGAAGGTGATACCTGTTTGGTTTACATACAGGATTCAGTACCGGATTCAGTATTCTCTATTGGCTTCTTACCATATATTGGGATGGCAAGCTTTAAACCACTACGACTGTCAGTAAAGGAGGATACAAATTTCTATTCTCCAAGTAAGAAAGTGTACATTGATACAAGTTATTTTACACAAGATTTGCCAATGATTGAGACAGGTGCTTATACTACACAATGTACACTTTGGTTTAGTTTGGAGATACCAGTGTTTCTCAAGGAGACCACTTATATTCCAATTGACTCTTTTTTAGGTGATACTGTGTTTCCATGCACTTTGGTTGTAGGTGATTCTTTTATTACTGATACTTCTGTGATTAATTACATCCTTAACTTTAAATCTGCTACCGTAAATGATGCGTCATTTTATATTCCTATAGATACAACTAATTCTTACAAATGGGATATAGGGATTTATGCTGGCTGTAGAGGTGTGTATTCATCAAGTTCTCACCCAAAAGGTGACACACTTAGTTTATCAATTGAGAGAATAGTAGATAGGTGGTTTAAAGAAGGCGACTGCTGGCTTGTTTTGAAAGGTGATGCACAGAAGATTGGACGTGTTGTGTTTGATATAGAGGGTGCTCAGCTTTCTATAACTTATATACTACCACCTAAAAGAAGGGAATGAATAAACTTAAAATGCAAAACTCAAACCTACAGCTCAAAATGCAAAATTATAAACCACAAGATTTACACGAGATTAACACCAGATTGATTTTTTCTCTTGTGAAAATTTGTGTAATCTGTGGTTTCTTATTGCTTGGTTCGGCTTATTGTTATTCACTCTTCTCTGGCGGTGGATTAGGTGAGCCAGTAGAGGTGCAGAATGCGGCTTACATTGGGATGGGAGGGATACAAAAGTTTAAACTGCCGAGTCAATTAACATTTGAGTTCTCTATGGTATTGGAAATTGTAGATGAGGATGGTAAGGCTACGAACTTTGATTTCACACTCCCATATGTGAGATATGTGCTACCCTTGCCTAAAGAGGTAGCACCTCAAGGTATGGGAATAGACATTGGTCTAAATGAAGTATTAAATTTAAATTTTGACATCCATAGTCCATGGGAAGAGTTGTATGGTGACTCAGTTCAACGCCGTGTTAAAAGTAGAGGCAGTGCAAGTATAGGGAAGATAGGAATTGGCAAGAACTTCAGCTCTATCGCAGTTGAACTTGGTGGCTTTGTAGTTTTTGGGTCAGCTCAAGAGGAGTGGGTTACAGACTTTAAGACTATGCATGATGCATATGATACGCTGAGATTAAAATTTTTTGGTCCCGGGTATTTGGCATCTATAGGATTGGATTTTTGGAAATTTGGCTTAAGTGCAAGCTATCTATCACATGCTAAACTTACTTCTAATACCAACCTTCCGTCAAGAGTTGTTGCATCGATAAGTTATACTCCTATTGAAAAAGCTACAGTCGAAATAGGGGTTACAAGTTGGCAGTGGAGTAGTCCATTTAAGCCAATGAATAGAGTATCAGTGGGGGGTAAGTATGAAATTAGTCCATTGATATTACGGTGTGGTTTTTACACTAACAACTGGTATTATGGAGATATAAAAGAACGGGTTGGTGCATTAGGCTTGGGTATTCCACTTAAATCACTTTGTACGATTGATTTGAGCTTTGAGTTTGGTAAAAGGTGGAACCCTATCCTTGAAGAGAGGATTTACAGGGCTTGTATAACCTTACAGGGAAAAGAATCATTGATGTAGACAGAAATGTATGGGCGGGGTAACCCCGCCCCTACGAAGTGATTTTTTACCTTGACTTGGTAAATAAGTTGAGTATAATTTTATCATTGATGTAGCGCCCGATTTATCGGATTCAGTCTACCTCAATGATAAAGGGATAAAAGTAGCAGTTATAGAAAAACCTATAAAGCTCAGTGGTTCTGTAGGAGAGGAGGATGTTGTAGCAATCTTTGACTCTGGCTCCACATATTCTTGCATTAAGTTAGAATTGGCAAAGAGACTTGGGATAGTAGAACCTCTTCCTAAGCCTAAGGAGTTGGGCACAGATGGAAAAGGGAGAAAAGTAACCACAAAGAAGGCGGTAAGACTTGATTTCGATCTCAACGGGTACACATTCAGTGATGAGTTTATGATTGTTCCAAAGCTTTCCGACCCTGTAATCATCTCGGAGCTAAGACACTGCAGGCGTGGAGAATGAAGCTCAATTTTGAGACAGAGGAGGTAATTATTGACCCAAGGGTGACAAAACTTAGGCTTTTGTAAATGGGATAAGTTAGGGAGGATAAGATGAAGAAGTATATTTTGGCTTTTATACTTTTGCTGTTAACTATTTTTGCACTTGCCTCGCCGAGTCAAGGCGGGGAGGCTAAAATTGGATACATTGACTCTAAGCGTATTTTTGACGAATACAAAGGTAAGGATGAGCTTGCCCAAAAGATGCAAAAAGAACTTGATAGCTGGCAAAATGAAGCGATAAAGAGAAAGCAGGAAGTCCAAAACCTTATAAAGGAGTTTGATTCTCAGTTTCTTATGTTATCAGAAGAAGCAAGGGAGAGGAAGCGTAGAGTTATAGAACAAAAGCAAAGAGAGTATGAAGATTTTGTTCAAAGGATATGGGGACCTGATGGTGAGGCTCAAAAGCAGAACGAAAAGATTATGAAGCCATTTATTGACAAGGTGAACTCAATATTACGAAAGATAGGTGAGGATGGTGATTATGCGATAATATTTGATGTTGCAAGTACTGGTGTTGTGTATGCAAAAGAAGGTATGGATTTATCGTCTCAGGTGATTGCTGAATTGAACCAAGAATATGCACCTACTGTGGCAGCAAAAGAGAAGGCTAATTTTTGCGTATTTAAGTTTAAAGAGCTAACAGCTGAAGCCAGAGATTATGGACACGGAACACAAGTGGCTCAGGTCTTGAAGGCAGGTTTAATTAAGACTGGTAAGTTTGAGGAGTCTAAGAAGCTACCCGATGCTTTGCGTGAAGCAAACATAGGTAAAAAGGAGGAAGATTTTACGCAGGAGGAGGCGGCAAGGGTTGGTAAATTAGCTATGGCAAAATTGGTAGTAATTGGTGAAGTGACGAGAGTAGGTGATAAAGTTGATATTACCTGTAAAGTTGTAAACCCAAACACAAGTGAAATAATAGCGCAAGAAATTGGGAGTAGTGTGAGTGGTGAGAGGGAAGATATTATAAATATGGTAGGTGAAGTACTGTCTAAGTTAGTTCCCAAAATATCATTGATGTAGACAGAAATGTAGGGGCGGGGTAACCCCGCCCCTACAATGCTATGAAATTAGCAGAGATTGCAAAACTTGTTACCGGTAAATTAAATGGTGACCCAGAGCTTGAAGTTAGTAGAATTGCAAGAATTGAGGAAGCTGAATCTGGTGATATAACTTGGTTCTCACATCCAAGGTATCGCAAATGGCTTAATAAAACACATGCCTCTTGTATAATTGTACCTAAAGGGATGAGTGGGGCATCAATTTCTACAATAGAACTAGAGAATCCATCTCTTGCAATTGCTAAGCTTTTACAAGAATTTTATCCTAAACCTATTCCACAAAAAGGTATAAGTAAACTTGTCCAAATTGATGCAACTGCTAAAATTGGTAAAGGAGTGAGTATAGGGGCATTTGTTTATATAGGTAAAGACTCTGTTGTTGGCAATAGGGTTACTATTTTCCCGCATGTATATATTGGTGACAATGTCGCAATTGGGGATGATACCCATATCTATCCAAATGTGACAATTGAGGACAATGTAGTTATTGGGAACAGGGTAATAATTTATTCAGGTGCTGTAATTGGGAGCGACGGTTTTGCTTATACGCGAGTGAAAGGGAAGCATGAGCGAATTCCTCATTGTGGTGGTGTTATCTTAGAGGATGATGTTGAGATAGGTGCATTATCAACTGTGGACAGGGCTGTTATTGGAAATACAATAATCAAAAAAGGGACAAAAATTGATAATTTAGTCCATATCGCACATAATGTTGTGATTGGTGAGCACTCTATAATTGTAGCACAAGTTGGGATTGCAGGTAGTACTCGGATTGGTAAAAATGTGACAATTGCGGGGCAGGCTGGTCTTACTGACCATTTAATAATTGGCGATAATGTAGTTATAGGAGCACAGGCAGGGGTGACAAAAGATGTCAGAAATGGGATGACTGTATCCGGCTATCCTGCCAGACCACATTTAGCGTCAAAAAAAGCGTACGGGTTATTGATAAAGCTACCGGAGTTATTTAAAAGAGTTAGAAGACTTGAACGAGGTCATTGATGTAAACAGAAATGTAGGGGCGGGGTTACCCTTGTCCCTACAATGATTATAATGCAGGCTACGATAAAAGAAACATTTTCAATAAAGGGGATTGGGGTTCATACAGGTACTTATGCTAAAGTAACTATAAAACCGGCTCCTGTTGGAAATGGTATAACTTTTAATCACTCTAATGTGATTATACCGGCAATAGTTGATAGAGTCAACAACACTGGGCATGGGGTGAGTTTAAAATTTGGGAGTTATGAGATAAGGACATGTGAGCATTTGTTATCTGCACTTTATGGGTCAGGTATAGACAATGCGATATGCGAGCTTGATGAGGTAGAACTGCCTGCACTTGATGGTAGTAGCTTAGAATTTGCGAAGCTTATAAGAGAAAAAGGAATAAAAAGCCAAAATGTGGAAGAGAAAAAGATCGAAATAAAGGAGCCTATATTACTAACTAAGGGAGACGCAGGTATATTTGCGATACCATACAAAGGATTTAGAGTCTCATTTATAATAGATTATCCGTATCAAGGGATTAGGACTCAGTATTGTAGTTTTGATATAACACCAGAAGTTTATTTTAATGAGATTGCACCTGCGCGTACTTATACATTTATGGGCTGGATAGGAGAGTTAAGAGAGAAAGGGCTTATTAAGGGCGGTAGTCTTGAGAATGCAATAGTGATTGATGAAAATGGGCCACTTAATCCGTTGAGGTTTAGTGACGAACCAGTTCGTCATAAGATACTTGACCTAATTGGGGACCTTGCCTTACTTGGTGCAAGACTAAAAGGCTGGGTTTTTGGGATAAAGTCAGGTCATGCTCTAAATATTGAACTTGTCCGCAGGATTCTGCGAATTAGGAGGCTCAAATATGGAATTTGATATAAAGAAGATACTTGAAATAATGCCGCATCGGTACCCAATGCTACTCGTTGATAGGATAGTTAAACTTGAGGATGACGAAGTTATAGGTGAGAAATGTGTTAGTATAAATGAGCCATTCTTTCAGGGCCATTTCCCTGGTCATCCAATTATGCCGGGTGTCCTGATTATTGAGGCTATGGGGCAGGTAGGCGGTTTTTTGCTACTAAAGAGGGTGAAAGATAAGAGTGATAAGGTAGTATATTTCTTAAAGATAGATAAAGTAAAATTCAGGAAGCCAGTTGTACCTGGGGATGTCTTGAGAAGTGAGCTTAAGTTGCTGAAATATAAAGGTGGTTTATGTGTGATGGCGGCTAAAGCCTATGTGGGTGATACACTTGTAGCAGAGGGTGAATTTACAGCTAAGGTAGTGGAGAAATGACAAATAGCATTGATTCTGTAATCAGAGAATATCTCAAGAAGCGGAAAGAAGTAATTTTTGCTTACTTGTTTGGGTCATATGCTAAAGGCACCGTAAATAAGCTATCGGATATAGATATTGCCATTTTTGTAAACCCTAAACTTTGCAAAGAAATAAATTTTGGGTATAGAGCAAACTTGCTTGCAGAGCTGATGACTTTGTTGCACACCAATAATTGTGACCTTGTAATTCTAAACTACGCCTCCCCTTTACTCTTGCATCAAGTAATAAGATATGGGAAGCGCATTTTCTCAAGGGATGAGAAAAAGAGAGTTGAGTTTGAAGTAAACTCTTTTAAGAAATATGTGGATACTAAAAAACTCCGTGATATACAAATGAAATATGTTTATGAAAGAATAGGTGTATGATTGACAAACCGTTAATAGAGAAGCATTTAAAAGAAATTGAAAAAAATGTATCTATTTTAAAGAGGTTTAGAAGGTATAAAAAGAAGAAATTATTGAGGATGAAGAACTGCTCTGGAAAATAAATTATGGACTTGTTATTACCATTCAGCATGTTTTAGATATAGGCAACCATATACTTGCAGCAGAAGGGAAAAATGAATTTGATGATTACATCACCCTTATAGATGTTCTTGGTAAATACGAGATAATACCTAAGGCTTTTGCTAAAAAGATACGAGGAATAGCTGGGTTTAGGAATATTTTAGTACACGAGTATCTTGAAGCAGATGTTAATGAAGTATACAAATGTTTGCAGAGCGGATTAGATGATTTTTTAGATTTTGTAAAGTATGTTAAACACTATCTGAAATAGGGGGAGAAATGGCAGGTTTATGGAGTCTTATATAGGTTGGGTGTATACTTATCGCACGGCAAAAAAGGAGGAGTATCCCATTTGCTGTTCTCCCCGGTTTCTTCTTCGGAATATTTGCGCTTGTTTATTATTTAGCAGTGTCAGTAATTGTCCCACCACCTGTTCGTCCCTGGATTGATGAAATTACAGGTAAGAAGAGCACAACTGAAAAACTTGAAGAACTTAAGAAATTATACGAAAAAGGGACACTGTCCGAAGAAGAATATAAAAAGGCAAAAGAAAAGGTTATTGAGCAAATGTGAGTTGCTAAAATAGTAAGACACTGGTAGACACAAACTATAAGCTATAATAGAATGGAATAAAACTAAATGGGGATAAATGTTAGGAGCTATTCTTGGAGGTTTTACAATATTAGGAGTATTTCTTACACTTACTGCATGGATTAATGGAAGGAGTATTAAGAAATACATAGGGGAGAAACTGGACGAGGGATTTAAGAAGATAGACGAAGGATTTAAGAGGATTGATGATAGGACTGCAAAAATTGCTGAGCTTATAGTAGTAGAGGGGGAGAGGACAAAAGAACTTATAAAAGCTTTAAAAAGTTAAGAAAAAACAGCCTATGCAAGAGGGGATAAAAATGGCAAAGTTAAATCCGTTTAAGATGGCGCAAGCGCAGTTTGATGAGGTTGCAGACCAGCTTAACCTATCAAATGATATTCGTGCCATCCTTAGAGAACCGTTAAGAGAATTTCACTTTAATATTCCCGTAAGAATGGATGATGGTTCTATTAAGGTTTTTCGTGGCTTTAGGGTTCAGCACAATGACGCCCGTGGTCCTTGTAAAGGAGGGATTAGATTCCATCCGGAAGAAACAATTGATACAGTAAAAGCACTCGCTATGTGGATGACATGGAAGTGTGCAGTTGTTGACATACCGTTAGGTGGTGGTAAAGGTGGTGTAGTGGTTGACCCAGCTACCCTTTCTGAAGGTGAGAAGGAGCGGCTTTGTAGAGGCTGGATTCAACAAATGTGGAAGAATATTGGTCCTTTAGTAGATATTCCGGCTCCCGATGTTGGGACAACACCTCAAATGATGAGCTGGATGATGGATGAGTACATAAAATTAAGGGGCGAATTCTATCCGGGTGTGATTACCGGTAAGCCTTTAGAAGTTGGTGGCTCATTAGGCAGGACAGCTGCAACCGGATTTGGTGTTATTATTACTGTCCGTGAAGCACTTAAGCAGATTGGACTTGATGCTAAAAAATGTCGTGCCTCTATTATGGGATTTGGTAATGTTGCCCAATACGCAGCTATTAATTTTATAAAAATTGGTGGTAAAGTTGTTGCTGTGTCCCACTGGAATAGGGAGGATAAGAAAGCTTATACAATAAGTAAAGATACTGGGGTTGACCCAATTTTTATCCAATCAATTACTGACCAATATGGCACTATTGATAATGCAAAGGCAAAAGCTAATGGCTACAAGATTGAAGACGGCAACGCTTGGTTATCAAAGGAAGTTGAAGTTCTTATTCCTGCAGCAGTTGAAGAAGTGATAACTGGGGAGACAGTAAAAAAGATGAGCTCCAAAGTGAGAATCCTCGCCGAAGCCGCCAATGGGCCTACAACACCTGAAGCCGATACAATACTTAAGAATAACCCAAATATCTTTGTCATACCGGATTTTCTCTGCAATGCTGGTGGTGTAGTTTGCTCATATTTTGAAGGTGTACAAAATAATATGAACTTTTATTGGAGTGAAGAAGAGGTGAATCAAAGATTAGATGAAAAAATGACCAATGCATTTCATCGTGTGCTCAAAATGGCGCAAGAAAATAAAGTATATATGAGAAATGCTGCCTATATGGTAGCAATAGAAAGCGTCGTAAAAACAATGAAATCAAGGGGCTGGGTTAACTCTCTCTCTCCCTCTACTATTCCTACGTCTACGTAGCCTCGTTTGTAAAGCAATCCCTTAAGGTCCCAAACTGTCGGTTAGGTTTGGGACTTTTTTATTTATCCCAATTTTACAATAATAACGAAAATATGGAGTGCAAATCACCAATTTCGCACTTTAAAATTATTATGCAAATTAATAATATAATTCAAAAATATGGAACTAAAAAAGAGGCGTTAATCTCAATACTTCAGGATATTCAATTGGAATATAACTGGCTACCCTGTGAAGCAATTACTGAAGTTGCTAATAAATTGGGGGTTCCTTTAATTAATGTCTATGGGGTAGCTACATTTTTTAAGCAGTTCAGTCTTAAACCGAGAGGAAAACATATTGTAACGGTTTGTCTTGGTACCGCTGAGACAGTTAATTGTCTTGGTTGTTGTGCAATAGGGCCTATTATGGTGGTAGATGGTGAATATTATGGTGGAATGACAAGTGCCAAAGTAAAACAAGTAGTAAAGAAATACCTAAACACCTAAATGCCTAAATACCTAAAATTATTATGATAGAAGTGAGGGTTAAGTACCCAAAGTGTGGTAAAAGTTTGATGGATGATGGGCATAAAATTGATAATTGCACGGGGATAAAGGTTTTAATTGAATAGGAAGAGAAACGTGGTTGGGCATATCTATCACCACTCTATGGTAGTTATACTACTGAATACGAATTCCCAAGACCAAAAGGAGAAATAGGTAAATTTTTCTGCCCTCATTGTGAAGCTGAACTCGCATCTCCGTGGTTGTGCGAGGAATGCAGAGCTCCTATAGTGAGGATGGATTTTATAGAAGGTGGTAAAATTCAGATATGTTCAAGACGTGGCTGTAAAAGGCATCTTGTAGAATTTGAGAATTTAGAAGCTGAGTTGCGTGCATTTTATATGTCCTGGCTTTAAGATGTGGTTACAAATTGGCATGTCAGAACCTCCTCTTTTTCACTTCTTCTTCCGGTAAAATTATCCCCTAAAACCTGTCCTGTAAGGATTGTTTTTTCTATTACCTCCCCTCTGCTTCTGCACAGCATTCCACGAATCATCTTATCTGCCCCTATTTTGTTGTCTCTCATCTCCTTTGTCAAGTCTTGTTTTAATTTTTTTGATAAGTGTGCTTTCGCTGGTGTATCGCAGCCATTCTCCTTTAACTTATAGCCCTGATGAGTTCTCCTGTAGTTATAATACTCCATAAATTCATCTAAATCAAGTTGTAGCTCCTCTATAGTCCTATATCCTTTCTTTCTGAAAGCTAAAGAGTAGAATTCATCTAAGAGAGTTTTGTTTAACCTCTCAACATAACCATTGGTCCAGGGATGCCTAACTTTGGTAGTAGTATGCCGAATTCCTAACCTCTGGCACATCTTCTCAAATTTATGCTTTGGTTTCGCTTCCTCATGCCAAGTTGTATATTCTGTCCCACAGTCTGTAAGAAGTCTTTCTATTCTCACTCCTGTGAATTTTTTGATAAGATAGTTTCCCACAAAATCACAGGAAGTATCCGTAGTTTTGCTATCGTAAATCTTTGCTGCACCAAAAGAAGAAAAGCAATCACAAGCAACCTGATGATAAATTCTACCCACCCCTTTCAAACAACCAATATAGAAAGTGTCTTCACTTACCAACTGCCCCGGATAAGAGACTTCTATATGGTTAGTTTTAGATTTCTCTTTGTCTCTTTGAAGCTCATCAAGAGTCACAATTTCTCCATTTAATTTCCTTACCAATTCTAATCGCATTTTTGCGGTATGCAGTCCTCTCCTTCGTAGAACATTGTAAATCCCAGTATGCCCAATAATAATATTTCTTCTCTTCAGTTCTGTAGATATTCTTGCTGATCCATAAGTGGGATATTCTCTGACGAACTCCAGTATTTTCTCCTCAAGCTCAATTGACACTTTATTAGGCATTTTGGGACTTGCTCTGACTCTTGTTCTTAAACCTTCATTTCCTTCCTTATCTCTTCTTTTTTTCCACTTATCCACAGGACCCTGCGGATAGAACCATTTCCTGCTCACATGATACTTGCTACAGAGAGATGTTATAGGAATCTCTTTCTTATCTGCTTCTTCAAATATTTTCACTCTCATATGGTAAATAAAGCCCTTCTCGCTCATCGCCAGTCCCTCTTTTTACTAATATTTTATTGAAAGTTCTGGCTAAAGTCAAAAGAGAAACGTTATTCTCTTGATTCACAGCTTCCATAATTTTGCTTTTTCTCTTTTACTAAATATTGTAACCATCACTTAAAGATACTACATATAAATATTTAAATGGAGCAGATGTAGAAGGAGAAAGGCAATTGTTAAATCTCTATGTCTTTAAGAAGGTTTACAAAAGGCAAATCTTTAATCTTTTTGTAAAGTTTCTTATCGGCTGTTGTATATTGGAATCCCAGTTCTTGAGCCAAAGCAATGTAAAGTGCGTCATAAAAAGATATGTCTCTTTCATATGCGAGTCGAATAGATACTATAGTAACATCTAATATAGGGGTTACGATGTCTAAGTCCAAATTATATAAGTCCTTAATGCATTTCAAAGTCTCTGCTTGTGAAAAAATGGAGGTATATCTGAGGACATTGGAAACTTCTGAGACAAGAAGATCTGGGACTGCGATGGTAATTTCTCCCCTTATGTATGCGTCGAACAATAGTTTAGCCTGTTCACTATCTGCCTCCTCAATAAATTATTTCAGGATAACCGATGCGTCCAGAACGTACATTAGCGTTTATCTCTCCATTTACGAATCTCTTCAACACTATCCCAGCCTTTTGGAGCTTTACGCCGTAGTCTCTCTATTGAACGGGCAGCTTTCTGTATTTTTTTATAATCTCGCATCCTGGCTCCAATTAGAAGCGACGCTCTTTTTTGCATTAAATTCAAATTGTCAAGTTCTACTTGCTTCACCATTTTCTTCACCTCCAGTTTTAGTATACTGTACATCAGCAAGAAAGTCAAAGGAAAAAGTATATTAGAAATGATAACTATAAATTTAAATGGAGTAGAGGTTAAAGTAGAAGAGGGGTGGAGTATTCTTGAGGCTTGCAAGTTTTATGGCATACCTATACCTACTCTTTGCTGGAATGAAGGCCTCACTCCTTACGGAGCTTGCAGGCTTTGTATAGTTGAAGTAGGGCCACCCGTAAGTTTTGAGGTTGTTTCATCTTGTACTTATCCTGTAAGTGAGGGGCTCATACAAAGCGGATAATTGAGACAAGGAAAGCGCTTATAGAACTACTTGTAGCCCTATGCCCACAGTCAAAGACTGTTCAGGATTTGGCATCTAAGTATGGGGTGACTCGTGTTAGATTTAAGCCTAAAAATGAAGATTGTGTTCTATGTGGCTTATGTGTAAGGATGTGCACTGAGCAGATGGATGCAAGAGCTATAGGGTTTGTTAATCGTGGTACAAATAGAAAGATTACTACCCCATTTGATATAAAGTCTGAGGTTTGCAGGACTTGTGGTGCTTGTATCTATATTTGCCCTGCTTGCCAACTCAGATGTCAAGGACCTGAGCCACCTGGAGTTCTATGCAACTCGTGTCTTAATATCTCTTATCCATGTGTTGATGTGTATGACAAGACGATGTGCTATATGGAGCCTTGTGGAGCTTGCTTAATAAAAGAAGCAGAAGAGAGGAAATCTAAATTGTGATTACACAGATTATGAAAAATCAGATTACACGGATGAAAAATAGAGATTTATGCTTTATCTGTGTAATCTTAAATAAATCTGTGTAATCAGAATAAAAGGAAGGGAAAATGAGTTTAACAAAAATAAATGCATCAGTGGCCACACTGACCAAGAATAGAACTGATACTTCCATAAATCAGTTATCCGGGATGTGTGTAACTTGTGTAGATGGCTGTATCGGGATGTGTGAAATTGGTAAATCTGGATATAGAGGGTCAGAGGTTATATATCCACAGCCCTATGGAATTATTACATCTGGGGCTGAAAAAAAACTATCCAATAGATTATTCTCATTTTACTATAATGGGCACTTGTGTCGGTGCAAAAGGGATTGAACCTGACTCTGATAAAGCTATCTTCCCAAACGTTAATCTTGAGACCAAAATTGGGCATAATAAAGGAATAAAGTTAAAGCTACCTTTTATAATTCCAGGACTGGGCTCAACCTCAGTTGCAAAAAACAACTGGGATGGGCTTGCTATAGGAGCAGCAATCTCTGGTGTCCCTCTCACTATTGGTGAGAATATATGTGGGATGGATATGGGCTCTGAGATTAAGGGAGGTAAAGTTGTTCACTCGCCAGAGTTGGAATGGAGGATAAAATCATATACGGAATAAGGCTGTTTAGCATTCCATAAATGCTCATCTATCAACCCTGAACTTGATTCAGGGTATAAGCACCGATAAGAATGCTATCACTCCTCTACACTTCCTTATTTATGGCTATATTACAGCCTGCTATTCTATGTATTTTGTAAAAATCCCCTATTCCTTTATCCCATAAACAGAAAAATGCATTTTCCCTTACTATGTCTAATTTTGTGCTAATTGATACCCCATTTCTAAACACCCTCATTACTATAACTATTTCATCAATACTATCTTCTTAGTTATTACTTTATCACCAGCCTC
>JASEGA010000007.1 GCA_030018315.1 bacterium
GATACCAGGACAGCCTCTTCATACAGTTATCTCTTACTATATAAAAGCAAAAGATTTATCTGGATATATAAAGACAACACCAAAGTATACATTTAGAGTAGCACCGACTCACGAATTCTACACCATTATTTGTGAGGCTTATAATACATTTATAACTACTAAGGATGAAATTGTGACCGCTAAGCCATGTACACTCAATTATAATAATTGGGATAAAGAAATAAGCTTCACTATTAAAGCAGAAAGCCCACTTGGGTGGAGTGAGGTCATAGTCCCATGGGATTTACTGCATGGAAGCCAAGCACTTGGTAGACTCACAGTAAAAGTTGATGGTGGTGTTCCAGACTCTTTAAGTATAGAAGAATTCCCATGTCACTATACCAAGCTATATTTCACTTATGAGGAAGGTGAGCATTCCGTCAATATTTGGGCACCTATACGTGTTGGAGATATATATGAAGATGGAAAGATTGATGGTCTGGATATAACTACTGCATGCAGGCTCTTTGGTAATACACCCGAATTGGCAGCGGCATTAGGGTTAAAGTGGGTTCCACGTGCTGATATAGATAAAAATAAGAAAATAGACGGAAGGGACATAACCTTTATATGTAGGTATTTTGGCGCTGGGAAATTATTAGACAATGCTATAATTCCAGAAATACCCACTCTTCTGAACTCTAAATCCAATGTGCCAAAAGGAGTAATAATGTCAGTTAAGCCCGAAACTATTTGTGCTGAGCAGGAAGGAATAGCAGTGGGTGATAGTTTTAAAGATTCAATTTGTGTGAGTGGTATAACTAATGAACACCCTCTTTATTCATATGAAGTTCTTATAACTTTTGACACTACGGTGTTAGAAGTACATCCTAATAATGTTAAAGAGGGTCCTTTCCTATCGAGCGTAGGTCCTACTACGTGGGCATGTGCTGAGGACCCTTTTGGAATTAAAAATGCGATAGCCTTTACAGCTACTTTAATAGGAGAGTCATCCGGAGCAACAGGTAGTGGAACTCTTGCCTATATCACATGGAAAGTGGTTGGTGCGCATGATTCACCAATAGAAATATCAAACCCTGATACATGGCTTTTGGATACTGGTATGGTTGCTATACCATTTGATACAGTAGATGGCTATTTTAAGTGGAGTTCTGCAGGAGTAGAGGAAGTTTCTATGGGCAAAATAAATGAGCTATTATTACAGAGCTATCCAAATCCATTTGGTCTATCAACAGTTATCAATTACCAATTGCCATCTGCTAATAGAGTATCGCTTAGGATTTATGATATTTCAGGCCGATTGATAGAAACGCTGGTTGATGAGGCTAAAAAAGCAGGGTGCTACTCTGCTACTTGGGATACAAAAGTGGTAAACAATGGCATATATTTCTGCAGATTAGAGTGTGCGGGTAAAGTACTCACACAGAAGTTAGTGTTAGTGAAGTAAAGCCAACTTATAAAGGCAGGCATTAGGAGTCCAAAGTCTCTATTGTCTGCCTTTTTTATTAAAACTCCAATAAATTTGTAGTTCTTCCATGGTATGGGGTGAAACCAATAGATTGGTTTTTATTTTTCCATAATTCAATAAAGCAGAGGGTAAACCAGGGATAGATTAGTTTAAGGTATAAATATAAAATATGAAAAATAAATTGACATTTTGTCAATATACGATATTATTGATACTAAATCCACCTCAGGTGGATTTGGAATGAGTTATGAGGACAGGTATAGTTGGGCCTGGGAGAGTGGGTACTGCATTAGGGGGAGCATTTAAGCGTGCAGGCTATGAGATTGTGGGAGTTGTGTCAAGAAATAGGAAGGATGCTACCAAATGTATGCGTATTACTCAATGCAACTATTGGTCGGATAATCCCAAAGATATTGTTAAGATTTCCGACCTCATACTTATTGCAGTCCCGGATTCCTCAATTGAAGCTATCACTCGTAAAATTAGACCTATCCTAACACCTGAAGCTATCCTTGTCCATACTTCAGGAACACTGCCAGCTAGCATTTTAGGTGCAAAGCACAGTGTCTCAATACATCCAATAGCATCATTTGCAGGAGATGAGCTTCCTAAGAATACCTATTTTGGGATTGACGGTGATGTTGAAATTGGTAAAAAACTTGTACGCTCAATTGGGGGTATACCAATTGTAATCTCATCGGACAATAAGTCACTTTATCATGCAGCACTCAATTTTGGTGCCTCCTATGTTTTGACTCTCCTTAATACAGGGAGCGAAGTACTTAGAATTAGCGGTATCAAAAATTCTGAACCGATAATTTTATCTCTTGCAAGCACTACATTACGAAATGCGAAGAGATTTGGAATAAAGAAATCGCTAACAGGCCCAATTGAAAGGGGGAATACCACAGTAATCAAGGATGAATTCAGAGCACTTAAGGAGATGGCTCCCGAGGTCTTAGAAATCTACAGGATACTTGCTAAAGAAGTAAAGAAGTTAGTTAAAAACACGAGATTGCTTCGCTAACACTCGCAATGACATTTATAGAGATTTGAGAGATGAAGTATTCAGTTGATACTCCTGTCCAGTATCTGAAAGGGGTAGGTCCTAGGATGGCTATTTTATTTAAGAAGCTTGGAATAGAGAAAACAGAGGACCTATTAACCCTCATCCCTCGTGGATATGTTAGGAAATCTTTTATAAAGGATTTAAGATTAGGTGAAGATGCATGTGTTTTGGGCAGGATTATTGAGACAGGTAATAGAATTACGAGTAAGGGTAAGATTTTTATCGTTCGTGTATCTGATGGTACGGGGGTGCTCAGCTGCTGCTTTTTCAACTATTCTCCTAAAGCAACTTCTAAGTTTAAATGGAACGAACTGATTAAAGTTGAGGGTCAAGTCTCTTTATTTGGACAAGGTCTTCAATTTGTGAACCCAAGAGTTAGTTTTTCTACAACTGATGAGTCCAAATTTTTGCCTATTTACCCACTTACACAAGGAATGACTCACACATATATAAGGAAAATAGTAAAGGAGGCACTGATTAACAATGTGTATATACCCGAGACGCTTCCATCTTATATTCTTGAGCAACATAACTTCCTATCAAGAGAATCTACTATCCGTAACTTGCATTTTCCAGCTGAACTTGGACTTGCTAAATCTGCACACGAAAGATTAAAATTTGAAGAACTATTCTGGCTTCAAATTTTGCTTGCACTGCGTAAAAAACGGCTGCAAACCAATGGAATAAAATTTAAAAAAGGGAGTGTACTTGCTAGGAAATTTTTTGACCTATTGACTACTGAAAATCCTAATTTTAAACTTACCAATGCACAGCGTCGAGTATGCTGGGAGATACTTAGTGATGATATGGAGAGTAGTTATCGGATGAACCGTCTACTTCAAGGTGATGTAGGGTCTGGTAAGACAATCATTGCTATTCTTGCAATGTTAAAGGCAGTTGAATCTGGCTATCAAGCTGTCCTTATGGCACCAACTGAGATACTTGCTGAGCAGCACTATTTTTGCCTTAAAGAGTACTTGCCAAAAATTGGCGTTAATATTAGACTATTAATTGGTAGTCAGTCACAGATTGATAAGAGGAAGTTGCAAGAAGAGCTTAAGAATGGTGAAGCCCAGGTAATTGTAGGCACACATGCTTTGATTGAAGAGCCAATTAAATTCAAGAAGCTTGGCTTTGTTGTGATTGATGAACAGCACAAGTTTGGAGTTATGCAACGTACAAAGCTAATCAAAAAGGGAAAGTCGCCCGATGTCCTTGTGATGACTGCCACTCCCATACCGAGGTCACTCTCGCTTACAATTTATGGTGACCTTGATATATCTGTGATTGATGAACTGCCACCAGGCAGGAAACCAATTATCACAAGGTGGGTAACTGATGACAAAATTGACGAAGTTTGGTCATTTATTAAACAGGAACTCAATAAAGGAAGACAGTGTTATATTGTTTATCCAATTATTGACGAATCTGAGAAACTTGACCTAAAAGCAGCTCAAGAGTGTTATGAAAAACTGAAGGTGAGTGTCTTCAAACATTACGAAATTGGTCTATTGCACGGAAGGCTGAAGAGTGAAGAAAAAGAACGAGTGATGAGCGACTTTAGAGCTGGCAAGTTAAGTGTTCTGGTAGCAACACCAGTGATTGAAGTTGGTATTGATATTCCAAACGCTACCTGCATGGTTATTGAGCATGCGGAGCGGTTTGGGATTGCCCAACTGCATCAGCTACGTGGTAGGATTGGTAGGGGGGCAGAGCAGTCTTACTGTATCATTGTATCACCAAGAGGAATATCTGATACAGCAAAAGAGAGGCTTAAAACTATTGAGTTTGAGAATGATGGATTCAAACTTGCTGAAAAAGACCTTGAACTTAGGGGACCAGGTGAATTTCTTGGTATCCAACAGCATGGACTGCCAGAGATTAGGTTTGCTAATTCTATCTATAATACACAGCTACTTTTGCAAACAAGGGAGCTTGCATTTAAAATTATAAAAGAGGACCCTGAATTACAGAGTCCAGAGAATCGTGTATTGGCTGAGACAATAAGGCGGAGTTATCAGGACAAACTTAAATTCTTGGAGGCTGGTTAAAAAAATAGCTACAGAATGACACAGAAAGACAAAAACAGCACTATGAATGCTAAACAGCCTCTTTTTCTTTTAATAAAGGGGGGTGAGTGTCCATCTTGTGGTAAATATATTGGATCAATAGAAATTTGCAATTATTGTGGGGCACATATAAAGAAGAGGTTATCACTTAAGTTGATCAAATATACTGCACTTTCAGTAGCTGTGCTTGGTGTTATCTGCCTTTATTTAGTAGCAAAAGTTATAGAAATTACAACAATAGAAATAAAAAACATTACCCCAAGTATGAACTTTGCAACTGTGGGTATCAAAGGTATAGTATCAGGTGAACCCCACACTGGTGAAAGATATCTTTCATTTCCTGTATCAGATGAGACAGGTGAACTATTTGTAAGAGCTTATGGAGCTGTAGCTGAAGACATATTTCCGACACCAGAACTTGGTGATTCGGTGTATGTTGCAGGCTCTATCCAAATTAAAGAAGATGAGCCAAGCCTTATTATCAGTGCATCTGATAGAGTATGGGTACACTCAAAAATAGCAATTACTCCAATTGATGAAATATCGTGGAGTAAAGTTGGGCAAATAGTCAGGCTAAGTGGTAGGGTTAAGTCCTATAGTAAAGTGAAGGGAGGTCTCATTATTTTGGTTGCTGACCAAACTGGTGAAATAAAAGTAGTAAACTGGGGTGAAAAGCCTACTATCTGGCCTGGAAGGGGGATAGAATGCGTAGGAATAGTGAAAATTTACAGAGAGGAAATAGAAGTGGTGGCAAGGAGGATAAAGTTCCAGTAAAAGTATGGGTGGAGGAAACAGCTCCATTTATTTTGTTGACCTCAGTAATAAACCGACCAGGGATAGGGGCTGAGATTTGTGGAATCCTTGCCTCAAAGAACATAAATGTTGAATCATTTATGGGATTTAGTGCTCCCGGAAAAGAAAGGATTGATATACTTATAGAAGTGAGTAAAGATGACTTACCTACAGCAAGTTATCTTTTAGGTGGAATTGCTAAAGATGTACAAGCCAGAGGTTTACTTTATCCTGGTCTTTATGTTGAGGAGCTTGCTACTGTGGTTCTCCGTGGTCCGGGACTCAATAAACGACCGGGAATTATTTCAAAGATTTTGGAGCTATTTTCTAGGCACAATGTAAATGTTTGGTCACTAATCACTACAAAAGCAGGAGAAGAGGCTGAGGTAAGAATCTGGATTGAGCAACGATTTCTGTCCGATTATCCGGAGGCATTGGATGAGATTAAAAATATAGTGTGACCATTATCATCTTTGTTCTTATTGGTGTTCTTACATCATCACTATTTTCATTAATTCCGGCACTTCACATCTATAACATTATAGCCTTCTTGACTATTTCTACCTTCATTGACCCCTTATGGCTTACTTCTATTATGCTTGGTATGATTATTGGGTTTTCTATTGTAAATACTATCCCTTCTATATTTCTGGGTGCACCTGATGAGTCAGCTGCATTCCTTGTTCTCCCAGGACATAGGTATATGTTGCAGGGGAGAGGACATGAAGCCTGCCTGCTCTCAGGGATTGGTAGTTTGCTTGCCATTTTTGCTATTATTCCACTCATTCCCCTACTTATAAAGGTTGTCCCTTTATTAAGGGTTATCTTATACAAGAACAGTGGCTGGGTTATTGGTGCAGTTATAGTTTATGTACTAATCTCCGAGTGGCCCAAAGGAGGGGACAGAGGAAGACCCGGATATAAATTTATTGATGCATGGAAGTCGCTCGGTGCAGGTATACTTACTTTTTGCCTATCAGGGTTTATTGGTATGATATTATTTTATAAACCGATAACACCTGTTGAGCGTGGATTTCAAAATTTGATGCCCGCATTTATAGGTCTATTTGCTATTCCATGGGTGACTATGAACATTTTATTGGGAAGAGACATACCTACTCAGAACATAGTGAAATCTATGGATGTTAAGCCATCCCATTTATTACAGTCCTTGTTTTCAGGTATGTTTGGCGGTCTTTTTGCTGCAATAGTGCCGGGGGTGACAGGTGGAGTTGGTGGCTTACTCGCCGGGCATGCCACTGCTCAAAGAGATGATAGGATTTTCATTATCTCACAAGGGGTATCAAAGACCACTTATTATGTAGGTGCATTTATGTTGTTTTTAGTCCCGGGACTCAGTATGAGAAGGGGTGGGCTTGCATGGATGGCAAGTATAAGATACACGCCTTCAAGATGGTGTGACTTTTACCACTTAATAGCTGGCTGCTTACTTGGGGCAATTCTTGCATTCTTCTTGCTTGACTATTTTGCAAAAAGAATTGCAAGTCTTATTGATAAATATACCTACAAAAGAATATCATGGGCAGGTCTTATAACAATAATTGCATTAGTTCTTGTAATGACAGGTCCAATGGGGTTAATAATTGCAGGAGTGAGTACGGGTATAGGATTAATACCAATCCTATTTAATTCAAGGAGACTAAATTGTTTAGGAGTCATATTAGTACCAATTTGCTTGAATCTTACCGGTATTGGACCAAGTTTTGCAAAATTCTTAGGCTTGATATGAAAGGGTTAACTCATTTTTTAGTTGGTATTGCGGGTGCAACTTTCTTTAAAAAGGTACTCGGACTTACGATTGATGATAACTCGCTTATATTACTACTTGGTGGTCTCTATGGGATACTCCCTGATACCATTGACTTTAAGTTTACAAAGTTCTTTAATAAATTTGATTGTGAGATTGACCTCGACCCTGATAACCCGAGCAAAGTAGCCAAAATCATTGCATCTGCAATTGATAATACTGATAGTGGGATGGCAAAACAAGTAAAACTGCATACCCTTAGACTTGGTATAGATTTGTGGCAACAGTATGAGGTTGAATTTGACCATGAGCAAAGTGAAGTTAAAGTGAGAGTTGGCCCTAAGGTTACGACATCAGGAGCTGCTGTCTGGACTCCAAAGTCTCCAAAGGAAGGTGTAGCCCAGTTTAGCACAAAACTTTCTCCCAATATTTATAAACGTACAACTGTAAACATTTTTGATGGTCCATCATTTAAATTTAAGCAAAGTAAACATGGGGTTGAAGTAATTTTTCTACCATGGCACCGCAGGTGGAGTCACTCAATAACAGTTGGACTATTACTCTCTTTATTTACTCTCCCATTTGGCTTAATTTACTGGGCAATTTCATTTCTTAGCTTTTTCTTGCATATCCTTGTGGATATGCTCGGTGTTATGGGCACAAATCTATGGTTCCCATTCACTAAGTGCCGTATCAGTGGACTTGGGTTGTTCCATTCATCTAACTCATTTGCAAACTTTGGTTTTATATGGGTATCAGCATTTTTTATAATCTATAATATCAATCGATTTGCCTATCATTTTCAAATATTCCAAGGACTCACTGTTATTGGAATTGGGCTTTTACTTCCTATTGGAGTAATAATAACACTTTACATCCTAACAAAAGGAAAAACAAACGAAGATATTGAGAAAGAAGAAGAGCTAAAAGAGCCCCAAATGTAGGGCAAACCTTTAGGTTTGCAAAATTGTCTTTAGTCCTGCAATTAAATGAGGAAAGGAGCGAGGACAAGCGAAATGACAGCCATCAACTTTATCAAGATATTTATACAAGGTCCCATTGCATCTTTCATTGGGTCACCCACTGTATCTCCTATCACTGCAGCCTTGTGTGCGTCTGAACCCTTACCGCCAAAATTACCTTCCTCTATATACTTTTTAGCATTATCAAGAGCTGCCCCAGTATTTGCTGTCTGAATCCCAACTTGTAGACCGACAACGAGTGCCCCAATTAATACTCCTGCAAGTGCCACTTTACCAAGACAAAAGCCAACTCCTACAGGCACAATAATTGCTATAATCCCAGGAATTGTTATATACTTGAGTGCTCCACTCGCTGCTATATCAACACACTTAGAAGATTCAGGGGTAGCAGTCCCTTCCATTAACCCATTTATTTCACGAAATTGACGTCTCACTTCCTCTATGATTTTAAATGCTACTTTTGAGACTCCTGATGCTACGAGTGATGAGAATAAATAAGGTATTATACCTCCAATGAGTAAACCCACAATAAACCATACAGTTTGATAAGGCTCCTTAAATGATATGAGTATCTCTTGCTTAACTGTGGCAAGATAAGCTATAATAAGGCCAAGTGCTGCAAGAGCAGCGCTCCCAATTGCAAACCCTTTACCAATAGCTGCAGTTGTGTTTCCACAAGCATCAAGCTTATCTGTAATTTTCCTAACTTCTGGTCCAAGTCCAGCCATCACTGCAATTCCACCTGCATTATCTGCGACAGGCCCATATGAATCAACAGCTAAAGTAATCCCAAGTATAGAGAGCATTCCCAATCCTGCAAGTGCAACCCCATATAATCCACCATATAAGAATGCAATAAGAGTGGCAGCTGCAATAATAACTCCAGGTATAAGTGTACTTCCCATACCTAGTGCAATTCCAGAAACTACAGTGACAGCCGGTCCTGTTATTGAGGCTTTTGCCAATTCCCTTGTAGGCTTGAACCTTGATGATGTATAAAACTCAGATACCCATCCAATTACAAGTCCTGCAAATAAGCCAGCAATCACTGCCCAGAACAATCCAAATGAAAGATTAGTTTTCCTTATTATAATTACTGAGCCTATAACCATAAGACAAGCGCCAACATAAACGCCTGCATTCAATGCTTGGTGTGGTTCTTTTGTCCTTATGGTACGGACTACCATCACTCCTATTATTGATGAAATTATACCCCACGTTGCAAGATATAGAGGTAAGAATACTGGGCTACTCCCAATCCCTGCAATAGCCACTCCTATTGTAATTGTTGCAATTATAGATTCAACATATGATTCAAGTAGGTCTGCTCCTAGTCCTGCAATATCACCTACATTATCGCCAACGTTATCTGCTATAACAGCTGGATTTCTTGGGTCATCTTCAGGGATTCCACGCTCTACCTTGCCTACGAGGTCTGCCCCCATATCTGCACCTTTTGTAAAGATGCCACCACCCGCACGAGCAAATAGGGCAAGTAATGAGGCTCCCATGGCATAGCTATTTATATCTACTGGATTACCCTTAAATACAATATATATTATACAGAGTCCGAGCAACGCTATACCAACTACACATAGCCCGGTAGCTGCTCCTCCTGTAAATGATATTGCAAGTGCTGGTTTAAGGCCAATTTTTGCCGCTTCTGTAGTTCTTGCATTTCCACGTGTTGCAATTGACATAGCAAGATAACCTGCAATTGCTGAAGCCACCGCCCCTACTACAAATGAGACTGCAACCTCCCAGCGACGCACCACAATGAAGCCAATAGCTATAACACATACAATAGGACCAACCCAAATATACTCACGTTTCAAAAAAGTCCTTGCCCCCTCTTGTATCCACTTTGATAGCTGCTTCATTTGTGGGGTTCCTTCAGGTTGTCTAAAAGCAAGCCAAACAAGGATAGCAACAGTTACGAGACTCGCAATACTCACTATAATGGGAATCCAAATCATATAAATCAATCTTTATTACAAATTTCCATTGCTCGGTTAATGCCTTCTTTTATAAACACTTGGATAGAGAGAATTACTTTCTCAATTGTAGCCTCTAATAACTTGAGTTCACTGCTTTTAAATTTTGATAGAACAAAATCAACCGAACTACCAGTGACCGGACCTATCCCGATTCTAAGTCTTGGGAAGTCTTCTGACTCTAAGTGGTAAATTATGGATTTAAGTCCATTATGACCACCACTTGACCCATTAGGTTTAAGCCTTGTCTTCCCAATAGGAAGTGAGAAATCGTCAAGCACTACAAGAAAATCGGAGAGAGAGAGTCCAAATCTTATTACTACTTCACGAGCAACCATACCACACTCATTTACAAAAGAGAGCGGTTTTATAAGAACATATGGATTCCCATCACTATCTCCTTTGCCACATAGCCATCCCGCACATAACTTATGGGCGGGATTCATTTTAATGCGATACAAGGAGCTAATTCTATCTATAATCTGGAACCCAACATTATGCCTTGTCAACTTGTATTCTTGCCCCGGATTACCTATCCCAAAAATAGTCTTCATTTTCAGCCTTAAAACTCAATAAACTCAATGAAATATTATCTCAGCCAATATTTACGGTCAAGTGTCCGGTATTGGATGGCTTCAGAAATGTGCTCAGGCTTTATATTAGAGGAGCACTCTAAATCTGCTATTGTACGGCTTACCTTAAGTATACGGCTGTAAGCTCTTGCAGATAGGCCAAATTTCTCAATTGCAAGCTTTAATAACTCTTGTGATGAGTTATCAATTTCACAATACCTCCTTAAATCTTTTTGTGATAATTGGGCATTACAGTAGAGGGCTTTCCTACCCTTATACCTCTCAAGCTGAATCTCCCTTGCTCTGTTTACCCTTTTTCTTATTTCTTTTGATTCTTCACCTAACTCTTTACTTGCAAGCTCTTGGTAAGGAAGAGATGGAACTTCTACATGAATATCTATTCGGTCAAGTAATGGACCTGAAATTTTTGACACATACCGCTGTATCATTGCAGGTGTACAGGTACAGTTGTGATACAAATCGCTAAAATAGCCACACGGACATGGATTCATAGCAGCTACAAGCATAACTCTTGAAGGGAATGTCAACCTCATAGCTACCCTTGATATTGTTACTTCTTCATCCTCCATTGGTTGTCTCATTACTTCAAGTGTTCTCTTATTAAACTCTGGTAACTCATCAAGAAATAGGACTCCATTATGAGCAAGTGATATTTCACCAGGTTTCGGATAAGTTCCACCTCCAATTAAGCCAGCATCTGAAACAGTATGATGTGGAAGCCTAAACGGTCTTATAGCCACAATACCCTTACCTGGCGGGATAAGCCCAGCTACTGAATGTATTTTAGTAGTCTCAAGAGCTTCGTCAAGAGTGAGTTCTGGAAGTATTGTCGGTATTCTACGGGCAAGCATCGTCTTACCAGCACCAGGTGGACCTATCATTAAAACATTGTGTCCACCTGCAGCTGATACTTCAAGTGCACGCTTCGCACCCTCTTGACCTCGTACATCAGAGAAATCTACATCGTATTGTGATTCTTTTTTAAATAATTCGTTTACACTAACCTTATAGGGCTGAATTTCGAGTTCATGTGTCATAAAATTAACTACCTCTTTAAGACTTTTAGCAGGATAAACCTCAAGTTCATCCACTATTGCAGCCTCATTCTTGTTAGTATCTGGAACTATTATCTTGTTAAATCCAAGCTTACGTGCCGCAATAGCTATTGGAAGAATACCTCTTACACCTCTAAGGTCGCCACTTAAAGAGAGCTCACCAAGGATAATAAAGTTATAAAAGCTATCCTTTGGAACTACAGATTGGGCAGCTAAAATTCCAAGTGCAATTGGGAGGTCAAAACTTGAGCCCTCTTTTTTTATATCAGCTGGTGCAAGATTGACAGTAATACGACGAATAGGAAAATTGAACCCCGAATTCCTTATAGCACTCTCTATACGGTCTTTAGATTCCTTCACTGCTGAGTCCGGGAGCCCAACTGTTGAGTAAGAAGGGATACCGCGTGATATATCTACTTCAGCTTCAACAAGGTAAGCATTGATGCCGATAACTGCAGAAGAGTGCACCTTGGCAATCATTTATCTTAAATATACATACAAAAATTCAACCTGTCAATTTTTTTCAGCAGTAGACTTGATAGGGAAGTGGAAATACTGGAGATAGGTAAATGTGAGATTTACGCAACTACTATACAGGTAGCAGTAGAACCTACACCATCTATTTCATGTATCTTTTCAGCTACTGTCTCTCCAAGTTCTTCAAACGGTGAGAAATGCTACTACATCATAAACTCCTATAACCATGTGAGCTTCTTTTATATTGGGAACATCTTTTACCTTTACTAAAACATCTGCAACTTTTCCAGCATTCGCTTTTATAAAGACATAAGCTGATATACTCATTTTCAGCCTTATTTTGTCCACTGGACACTTCATATACTCAATGGCTGCTATTTTCTCTAAATGCATTTTCAATATGTTCAATTTTGTCTCCCTGTCCACAGGATCCTTTGGAAATCCCAATAATATCAAATCTCGTTTCACATCTGCCTAAAAGGCCACGAGAGTAAAGGTATTGACGCGCCACTTTTATAATCTTATTTGCTTTATCAGGATTAACTGCCTCAATATGGGTACCAAATTCGTTACTACTCCTTATCTTCACTTCTACAAACACAACAACACCCATCTTCTCGCATATAATATCAACCTCATTCTTACCAAATCTGTAGTTCCTCTCAAGAATTACATAACCACGATTTTTTAAATAATCTACAGCCATAGTCTCACCTGCTATCCCAAAGTTACGTCTATTCATCCCGTTTCCTCCCGTTTCCTTTTGGAACAGGATTCATTCCTTTTCTCTAAGATAAAAGAGTTTAGCTCTCCTACATTTACCTTTCTTTACAGATACAAGCTTTACAATGTTAGGTGAATGCAAAGGAAATATACGCTCTACACCACACCCATCTACTACCTTTCTAACTGTAAATGTCTCATTTAAACCATAGCCTTTCCTTGCTATCACTATGCCCTCAAATCTTTGAGTACGAACTTTATCGCCTTCCTTAATTTTTATATGTAGCCTAACTGTGTCACCAGGTCTGAAATCTTGTCCATCGGATCCCGCGGAAATTGGTTTACCTTTTTCATCTATTGAGTCCATTTATTCCTTCTTTCAATTCGCCAGCGTCTTATTTTTTCATGGTCCCCTGAGAGTAAAACCTCTGGCACCTTTAGACCATCAAATTCTCTCGGTCTTGTATATAACGGGCCATCCAAAAAACCAAGTGAATCAGAATTAACGGATTCTGGATTCTTCAAAACCCCCGGGATGAGCCTAACTATGGACTCAACAATTACCATACAAGCAAACTCACCACCACTAAGAATGTAATTACCTATAGAAAGTTCAATGTCAACAATGGTATGAACACGCTCATCTACACCTTGATATCTACCACATATAAATACAAGATGGGACTCGTGTGCTAATTTTTGAGCCATATTTTGGGTATACAATTCGCCTCCGGGGGAAAGGAGAACGACCTTAGTATCACTGTTCTTAACAGACTTTACACCTCTAAAGATAGGCTCCGGTTTAAGAATCATCCCTGGTCCACCTCCATATGGGTAGTCGTCTACTTTACGATGCGGGTCGCTGCTAAAATTGCGAAGATTCCATATCCGAATGTTAACAAGCCCCCTCTCTTTAGCAATTTGAATTACTCCATAAGAGAAAGGGCTATCAAACATTTGTGGAAAAATAGTAAAGATATCAACTATCATCACTCAAGTATCTCAAGTACTGCACGCTTACCTATTTTCATAGAAGCTGCAGTTAACACTGTTCGCATTGCCCTCGCTGTCTTACCTTCCTTGCCAATAACTTTGCCAAGATCTGACTTGTCTACTCTAAGTTCGTAAACAATGGTGCGTTCCCCATCTATCTCTGTAACCTTAACCTTCTCAGGCGTGTCTACAAGACTCTTAGCCATAAGTTCAATCAACTCTTTCATTTGTAACCTCCTCTTTCCTTTTCATTAATTCAGCCACTGCATCTGTGGGCTTAGCCCCTTTCTTTATCCAATCCCTTGTTTTACCAAGGTCGAGCTTTAACTCCTTCCCCCGAGGGTCATACCAACCTAAACACTCTATGTACTTACCATCTCTTGGAGTTCTTGAGTCTGTGACAACTATTCTATAAAATGGTGAACCCCGTTTTCCCATACGAAAAAGCCTTATCTTAACCATTTTGTTAAAATTTAACCTAATATTTTAAAATGTCAAGCATAAAATGTAATATATAGAGGTGAGTCGTAGTAAACCATTTACAAATATTGATTAACTGTCAGCTGAGACGGTTTATTTCTTCTCTACCGGGATAATATGGGGAGTAACAAAGACAAGAAGCTCTGATTTTGACTGTGTTTTACTTTTTGATTTAAACAATCTACCAATAAGTGGTATACTTGAGATAATAGGGACACCCCTTATTACTTCACCTGTCTTTTCTCTAACTATACCACCAATCACAACAGTCTGGCCATCGTTTACCATTAGACTTGTATTTGCTTCACTTGAAAGGATAATAACACCACCAGCTACTGTGGCTTCAGATGAAAGATCTGATACCTCTGGATGTAAATCCAATACAACTTGGTTTTCCGGATTTATATGAGGTTTAACTGTAAGTTTCAGTGCTACATCATAAAATTGTATAATCTGATTACCTGCTCTATCGAGCGTAATTATAGGAATTTTTTTACCCGATAAAATCATCGCCTCCTCATTATCTATAACTGCAACTTTTGGTTGTGAAAGTATACGCGCCTTATCCTTAGATTCAAGCATTAATAGTTTAGCTTCAAGATTAACACCAGATAATAGGGTGCCAAAAATAATATCGCTTACACCAGTTATAGGAGCAGTTACTCCACCCTCTACATGAGTTTCAACTGTTGGCTCTGTAAACTTTGCACGCCACTCAATTCCGAGTTCCCGTGCTGCCTTATAGTCAACTTCAACTATTTTTGCTTCAATCATAACTTGAGGAGTAGGTGTATCAATTTTATCCACAAATCTTTCTATATTGCTTACAGTAGTTGGGATGTCACAAATAATTAACGAATTTGTACGCTCATCTACTTTGCTCTTTCCACGCTCTGTCAGCATAGGAGAGATAGCATTTTCTATACTGCTCGCCTTTGCATACTTTATTCTTAAAATCTTCGTCTCAAGTGGTATAATACGCTTCTGCTCCTCACTCTCCTCCATTGTTATAACCCCTATTATCCCCTTTTGCTCAACTGCCGTAAGACCATGAACCTGTAAAACTGTCTGAAATGCCTGTTCCCATGGAACATCTTCTAGTCTAAGGGTAACCCTACCGCTCACCTTTTCAGAAGCTACAATGTTTACTTTGCCGAGCTCTGCAAAAGTGCGTAAAACTGTCCTTACATCTGCATTTTCAAATGATAACGAAATAAGACGCTCCCTCTCCTGCTGTGCAAGTGATAAAGTAGAAACAATAAGACCAAGCATGAGAATGCATATTATAATAGATTTAAAAGAAAGTGCTCCTCCATATCTTTTCATTACCCCTCCTATTTCTTTTCTTCTATTGGCAGTAATTTAAGTGTAATCCTCTTTATACCACCAAAACTGCGTATAGCAAAAGTTACTTTGTTCTTATTTATAAGTTCAACCTTACCGTCACTCACTGGGTCGCCTTCACGGAGTATGTATCCCTTACCTGTTTGGTCCTGTGCCAACGCATACTTGTCTTTTGGACTCCACATTATACCTACAATTGTTGCCTTGCTAACATCAAGGAGGGTCTCGGCAACAGCAGGGATGCCAAGCCATGGCTTAAATGGGTCCCTTTTACCTCGTGAATGGTAGAAAAAGGGCTCAGGAAGTATAGCTATCTTTTTCTTCTCAGCAACGCTTATACCTAAATTAACTATTACACCTTCATCAGTCCGAGATATTGAATATTTAGATTCTTTATCAAGGTCAATTACCACTCTTGTAACAGGGATAAGTACTCGTCTAAATTGACTCGACCTGATAGACAGAATAGGCGAGATATTTACCTTTATTTTAGGTGATAAATAAGAAATAGCATTCTCAAAGTCTATTACTATCCTTTCAGGATTATGGAGGATAAAATCTATATACTTAAAGACATTGGTAAATATAAAAACCTTCAACTCACCGTTAGTGGTGACCTGAATCTTCTTTACCTCACCACTGTAAAGTAATGAGCTAACAAACAATAACAAAATTGTAACAATCCTAAATACCTGCCTCGCTGAGTCAAGGCGGGCATGTTTTTTATTTTTCATCTTGATGTCTCACCTTCCTTTTTTTGTTACACTGTATGCTGTGGCGATAAACTCTGCTTCTAATGTTTTATCTGGTTTACCGGAAGACATAAGTCTAATTTTATCCACATTTACAAGCCTTTGTAAACCAGCTACCCTTGATAAAAAATTACCAAGCTCATGATACCCTGCGCTCACTTTTATTTGAATTGGGTTCTCGTTGTAAAACTCACGTGGGACTGGAGTTAATGGTTTAAATAGGATGAAACTAACATTGCTTAGTCTACCGGCTTCAGCCATACCACGAAGTAATCCAGGCATCTCTTTTTCTTCAGGTAAATACTCTTCAAATATCTCCCATTGAGAAGATAATGAATCAAAAGCCACTTTCACACTCTTATACCTCTCTATTAAATTCTTTGATCTCTCAAGTGCTTTAGACACTTGCGCATACTTTTGGTTAAGCTCACGTATTTGTGCAGCTCTTGGTCTAAATAAAACAGTGAAAAATGCAAAAAATATTACAACCACTAAAACACACGCAAATAAAATGCGACGCGGTCTCGTCATTTACCTACTCCCCTGCAAACCACATAAGTGCTATAGGCCATAATCTGAATTCTTTACCTCTTGCAAGAGTTATACCGCCTCCATAGTCGTAGTATTTTCCACCTTTATACACACAAAGTACCCTAACATCAGCATAATAAACATACTCATAACTACTACCACATTGTGTATGTCCTAAATACACAGGTATACTAAATAGACCTGTTGAATCAGTGTACCCTATAATATCTGGCCCCCTATAAGGAATAGCAGATGCGATGTCAGGTTCAACAAAGACTTGTACACTCTCAACTGGGTTATAAAAATCCCATTTTGTGTATTCCCATACTGAATCTACAAACACAGAGTCTGTTGGTACTGCATATTCGTATATATAGGCAGATACAACTGCATTATCTGTATCCAGTGGCTTCTGTTCGCATCCAGTAATAAGTAGTAAACTTAGAAGTAAGAGTACCCCTATACAATAAGGAATTAAGTATTTAATATTCATATTTCCTCCATTGTAGGGACACGCCATGGCGTGTCCATGTAATTAATAAATCTCACCATAGACTGCCGCGCTGGCATTGCCATTATCACTTGTTACATCAACTAATATTTTTGACCTCCTTAAGTTTACTGTATCAGGCTCATCATCCCAAAGCGAGAAACTAAATTGAGTCCAAGCCGGGGACTGGGTATCAGGAATCTTAACATCTATGTCACCCCTCAGCTCACCCGCTGTAGCACTTACTTGTATAGCTGTGCCTCCAGTTAGTGGATTACCATTTATATCTCGCAATGTATATATGAAACTTGCATTCCCAGCATTTGGGATGTTGAAGCTATCTGGCAAAAGTTTAAGCATAGTATCATGTGACCAAAGAACTCTTACAGAATCCTTAATAGTACTACCATTCCCATCTATTGTCCAGCCATAAACATAAAATAGACCAGTTAATGGCCAAGGTGCACATGAGATAAGGGTATTGGATGTGATGCCATTTGAGGTAACACCTGAACCTGGCTGAATTATACCACACTGTGTAGTAAACCAGACTATGGTATTGTCCGGTACAGGGTTACCGTATTGGTCACCAACATAGGCTGTAATTATATCTTCAACTCCAGCATACCATAGTGCATAAAGATTGCGTTTCTCAGTTGCAAGCGAAAAATGTTCCTGAACTGGTGGACCACCAAGTATGACTATCCTGACCGGACTTGATGAGATACTTGTCCCTTGTACACTAGCTACGATTCTAACTGGACCAGAAATTGTGCCACTGTTAAGATGAGTAGTAACTAAAGCCAGGCTCTCAGTAGATGCAGAAGTAGGCCAAAGATATTCACCACCACCCGGACCACCTACAATTGCGAAATCAACTGTCTTTATGCCACTAACTGGGTTGCCTTCACGGTCCCTAACCTGAAAAATAATAGTGGAAGTCTCATTAGAGCCAGTCCCATGTACATAGATTGATGTGTAATCAATCCAATAGACAACAACACTGGCTGGTACTGTATCACCTACTACTGTAAAGGTAAGAAGAACACTATCCTTCACAATAGGACTATACCAAGCTTTAACTATAGCTACACCCGGTACGGCACTACTCGTTAAGACTGCAAATGCATTACCAACAGAATCGGTACTATCCACTGGTGTTATTGTGCCCAAATTAGTTGAAAAATTAATTACAAAACCGGGTGCCGGATTATTATTCGTATACCTAAGATTTGCAGTTATAATTGAAGTACTGATTCCATCTGCTGGAATACTTGAAGGCTCTGCTGTCATAGAGTATATATATAAATCGGTATCACTCACTGTAAACTCCACTTGAATACTATCCCTTACTGTTTGACTATACCAAGCCTTAACAAAGGCTGTACCTGGGGTAGTTCCACTTGTCAAGATTGCAAAGGCGTTACCAGTAGAATCAGTAGTGTCTATCTGTGTTATCGTACCTAAATCAGTTGAAAAATTGATTACAAAGCCGGGTGCCGGATTATTATTAGCCTGGTATTTGACATTTGCAGTTATAGTTGATGTGTAACTACCGCCTGCTGGAATACTTGGAGGGTCAGCTGTTAAGGAATATATGTATACCTCACCAGTTATAGAAGTAAATTGAACATAAATTGACTTAAGTTTGTTACCACAAGAGGCATCTACTCTTGCCATACCAGCAATCGTACCACTGGTAAGAGTAGCAGTAGCTACTCCATTAGAGTCAGTTGTATCAGGAGTAGTTATTTTCCCTAAACTTGTAATAAACTTAACTTCTAACCCATCAGCTGGTCTACCATCCGAATATTTAACTGTTGCAGTTATTATTGAACTACTTGCCCCATCTGCAGGTATGCTATCAGGCTCTGCTACAAGAGACAAAATATTTATGACAGGAGCTGGCGCCACTGTTGGTGGCTTCTTCTCGCACCCTACAAAAGTTATAATAAGAGCACAAAGACTAAAAAACCATTTCCGTAACATAATACCCCCTATTCTTATGCATAAATTTTACATCATCTTATCATAATCAATTTCTTTGTCACTGTGTAATAGCCTGCTTCAAACTTTGCAAAATAAATGCCAGCCGGATAGTCTTTAGCGTTCCATTTTACTGTATAATACCCTAGCTCTTTTTCTCCATTGACCAGTGTCTCCACTAACCTACCACTTGCATCGTAAATCTTCAAATTTACTATTCCCTTTTTAGGTAGGGCAAATCTAATTTTAGCTTCTGAACCAAATGGATTGGGATAGCTCTGATAAAGAGTAAACGATACTGGGAACTCAATAGAATTTTTCCCTTCCGAAAGTCTCTGGGTGGTAGAAAAGATAATAGGTAATCCTACGTTGCCACTGTATACAGCTATGCTATCTTTTCTCATATCAATAGTATCTGCAAGCGTGACTGTGCCAAAAGTAGGCAAATCTTCTGGACTCCAAAAAAGTGAGTCAATAACACTATGAACTATCACCAGTTCCCAAAGAATAAATGTATCTATGGAAGATCTAACATCTATATCCATACTATAAGGTAGGTTAACGGTATCCTCTATAGAATAAAAGTAAGCATCAAATTCACCAGGTGGCGCAGGAGGATGAATTACATCCAAACCTTGGTCATAGAGGTCAGTTCCATTTGGATCAGTTGCAAAAGTAAGAATGTATGAGATACTATCTCCTTTTATAGTCACAGACACCGCCCAAGTAAATGGGAATACAGCGCTCGGCGCTAACAGACAAGACATCAAAACTGAGCAAACTCCAAACCCAATTCTAAATAAAACTTTCATGTAAGTCTCCTCGTTATTCCAATTATAATTAACCCTTAAATTTTTATTTTCCTCATCTATTTTTATTGCACTCCTTTGGTCATCACTCTAGGGCTCTACCCAGATTCTCACTCATGGATTGATTGTAAGTGTCACACCCTCACCCCTTGGTTTCCTTTTAGCTATCATCTTTTCTGCCCCTATTCTTATTCTTTAAATCTTGCCTTTATCTCAAACTCTATTGTCTCAATACCTGAAATTTCGCCCCTCTGTGTATAAGATAGGTTGACATCGCTAAAATTGGGCACTTGTTCAAGTCTTTGCATGAATTCAGATACTGCAAAGTTTGAAGTTGTAATTCCACGAATTAAAATGTTAATCCCAAAAGTATCTACAGACTCCTCATTTAAAGCTACAAGCCAAGTGTATCGTGGTAGTAAACGGTTTAACTCGTCTAATAATTTAATTCTCGCATACCTGTGTTTACTTAAGTCTTGTACAACTTTTATCTTGGTTGATAACTCATTTTCTTTACTTATTAAACTACGCACTAAATCTGCTTTATCTGTCATTGATGCCTGCTGTAGCTCCATATCCTTAATTTCGCCTTCAATCCTATTCTGTTTTTTTACTATACCAAATCCTATAAGACTGAGAATTACTAAAGCAACAATAGAGCTGTAAAATGGGAGTCCTGTATCAATTGCCTCTATAATTTTATTCCTTTCTTTTATTCTTTCCTCAAATGGTAAAAGGTTAACTCCAAGGGTCTCAAGTTTTGATATAGCTAAGCCAATGGCAATATCAAAAGTATGAGGAGATTTAGGTGGTTCAGTGGCACATTCTATCAACTTTAATGGATTGCCAATCTCGCAGTGAGTATTAAACTTTTCAGCAAAAGCTTCCTTTATTCCGGGAATGTCAGCCCCGCCTCCCCCTAAGATAACTCCGCTCCGCTCTGGAATCTCGGGTAGTATCCGTTCCGCCCTACTTAATAACCTTTTTAAAGTGCTACTTATTGCCTTAGAGACATCCTTTGGTTTTACATCTTTAATTTCCTCACCATGGAGGACACGTGCTGCTTCAGCATAACTAATTCCACATACTCTCTGAATTTCCTCAGTAAAAGAACGAACACCAATAGGAATATCATCGTCAAAGAAATAGCCCCTATTCTTAACGATTGTCATCAATGTATGTTCAAACCCAATATTGACCAAAAGGAAGGCACCCTCATCTTTTATATAGTCATTCACTTGATAAACGGACTGAAGTGCAAATGGAGCTATATCAATATTATATGGTAAAAGTTCAGTATCTTTTATAACATCTATTAGGGGATAAAGGACCTCATTTTTTGCACCTGTAAGTACAAATTCGAGGCGTTCTTTCTCTTCCTTTAATTTCTTATAATCAGTAACAACTTCTTTAAGGTCAAAGGGAATATTTTCTTTGATAAGCTTTTGAACTAAAGTTGGAACTTCTCTACGTTTAGTGAATTTGGTCTCAAGTCTTTTAAGAATAACATCCTTGCCGGATACGATGAGTGAGATTTTTGTCTCTTTAAGGTCGCTACTCTTAACTAAGTTTCTTATGTTTTCAATAAGGGTTTCGCGGTCCATAAACTCACGGTCTACAATTACACCAAATGGTAATTCTACTACTCCATATTTTTCAAGTAAATAACCCTTTTGAGTTTTCTTCACTTGAGCAAGTTTTATATAACGTGTCCCAATATCTAATCCAACGCATACCCGCCTGGGAGTTAAAGGCCTCTTCAAGAATCCGAATGCTGACCTAAACTTGGATGTAAACACTCCCGCCTTGACTCGGCGAGGCAGGCCTAATTTAGGTAATTCCAATCTCATTCTGTATATGGTTTTAAAACTAATCTCCGTTGTAATATTTTTTCAACTACCTCTTTTGTGATTGGTTCTTTTTCATATCTTGAAAATGCTATAACCTCTTTTAAGACTCCCTCAAGCTCTCTCACATTAGTAGTTACCCTTTCAGCTATTAGAGACAGTATCTCGTTAGGTACTTTTGCACCTTTAGCTTTAAATTTTAGTATAGCAACACGAGTCTCGAGGTCTGGTGCCTCTATCTCTGCTATTAAGCCACCCTCAAACCTTGACCTAAGACGCTGTGAAAGTGTTGAAAGCTCCTTTGGGGGGCGATCGGAAGTCACAACTATTTGCTTAGAGTTTTGAAAAAGTTCATTAAATATATGAAAGAACTGTTGCTGCGCAACCTCATCACCAGCAATAAGTCCAATATCGTCTATTAGCAGTATATCAATTGCTTTATATTGGTCTTTAAATTCATCCATCCTCTTTGACTCAATTGCAGCTCTGAGTTCTTCTACAAATCTATCAGATGAGTAAAATAGAACCTTTCTTGATTGCTGTCTTTCAATCATATAATTCCATATAGAAACTAAAAGATGGGTCTTACCCAATCCTATATCTGAATATATAAAAAATGGATTGCTGTCATCTGAATAAGTTCTTGCAACTGATAAAGCTACAGAATAAGCAAAGTCATTGCACTTACCTGTTACAAAGTTTTCAAAAGTGTATTTCTTAAGAAGCGAAGGAATTGGAGGAGCCATCTTTGATATCAGAGTAGCTTTGTGCATCTCTTCTTCTGGTAAACTTGGTCCATAATACTTTGTAAGGGCGCTCTCAATGTCGCTCTTCTTTGCTACAAAAGGAAAAACATCAAGATAAACTGATTTGCGTAAATTTGACATAGCTTCCCTATCCAATGGATTCGTCATCACTACAGCTAATGAAGTGTCTGATTGTCTCACTGGTATAATAAAAAAACGCTTCGCAATCCAAGATGGGACAAGCTTCATTGCCTCAGGGCTCATCTTTAACTCGTTCAAATCAAGTATATGATAGTGAAACTTACGTGAAAGTAACGTAATTAAACTCTCCTCAGTAAAATAACCGAGTCTTACTAAATTCTCTTCCGTATCACCACCCTCTTTCCACTGACGACTTATAGCCTCATCAAGTTGTTCACGTGTTATAATTCCAAGTTCAAGTAATGTGCCTATAAAAGACTCTGCCATCTCACATCTGCCTTAATTTACTTAACCTATCCTTAACATCTTTGTATGAAATGTTATAAAGATAGACTTCCTCAAATGCATGTAGCGCATTATCATGGTCTCCAAGTGACTCGTAAGCCCTTCCAAGTCCATACTGAAGCTCAATGTAATTCTTTGAAGTCTTACCCCCTTCTTCAATTGCCTGCTTAAATGCATTTACAGCAAGCTTGGCTTCACCTTTTTCCAAAAAGCAATAACCAAGCTCACATAAAGCCTTTTGCCGAAAGGAGTCAATAGTTGAGGCAAGTTGAAGCTCCCTTACAGATGCATCGTAAAAACCGAGCGCCCTGTATTCAATTCCTAATTTATAATGGTCTATTTGCTCAAGTTTTGAAAAATCGCTTGCTTTAATTTCATTTATTGCATGTAATAAAAACTGTACTTCTTTCTCATCTATCACTTGACGTGAGGGTTCAGCAATTGGAGTCTCACGCTCTGGCTTAATTTTAGTTTCCCTTATAAGTTCTGGCTTTTTAACTACCACTTTTGGCTCTGCAGGAAGAAGACCAAAAATTTTATCTAACTCCTCTTCTCTTTGGTTTATTTCTGTATAAAGGCTTTTAAGCTTTGACTTAAGAGACTCATCATCTGCAAGCAAAGCGATAAGTTTTTTATATTTTTCTGGTTTCTTTTTAACTTCCTTTCTGTGTTTTGATAGCTTCGCATAACTTGTAAGTGAATCTATAGATTCGGTTAGTAAACCAACTTCTGCATAAAGCCTTGCTAAATCAAAGTAAACTTCAGTTGTGTTAAGACCAAGCCTTAATATCTTCTTACAAACTGCTATCCCATTTTCGTACAATCCGTCATTCTCGTAAAGCTCAACTGCACGAAGATACTCAGAGATAGCACTATTTGAGTCTTCCATCTTTACATACACATCCCCAATAAGGTTATAGATATTTGGGTCATCACCTTTGGCATCGAGTATCTCCCTATATAGAGAGATTGCCTTCTCCCATTCACACCTTGAAATATAAGCACGTGCCTCACGTTCGACTTGAATTCTATCAAGCATTTATATATAGGGTATATGATTTATAACCAAAAATAACTCTTTTAGAAATAAATGTCAAGAATATAATATAAAAAAGTGTGAAAAAATGATGCCCTACTTTCTGAAATGTGATATTATACAAAAGGGCGGAACCCGACAAGAAACGAAAAGAAGACATCATGAATAATTATACACCAGGGGGTGGATTTGCACAAGAAATTTTTTAACTTTCTCTGCCCGGATAACAACAGAAATAGAAATAGAAGAAAAACGGGCGCTACCTGAAAAAGTAGAACACATAGAACGCTGATTTTACTTGCTTTGTTGAATAGATATTTTTGGCACCTTTAATTTTCAACCTCTGACTTGGTTTTAGACAATTTTGACCTTGTCATTCTGAACAAAGTGAAGAATCTCATAAATCGGTGTCAATCAAGGTGTTGCAAGTTTTGTAAAGCGAATTATTCAATAAAGCAAATTTTACTTGACTTATTACTATTGACGATATATTATGACACTATGCATAAATATAAAATTGCTGTCTTACCCGGAGATGGTGTTGGACGCGATGTTGTAGAAGCTGCACGTATAGTGTTAGATAAGATTGAACTTGATGCAGAATATATCTATGGAGATATAGGATGGGAGTTTTGGAAACGAGAAGGTAACCCATTACCGGAGCGTACTATTGAGTTATTGAAAAATACTAATTGCTGTCTATTTGGGGCAATCACATCTAAGCCAAAATCTGTTGCACAAGAAGAAATAGCACCTCACCTTAAAGATAAGGGCTTTGTATATTCAAGTCCAATTGTCAAGATGAGGCAACTATTTGACCTATATATCTGCTTTAGACCGTGTAAAGCATTTACTGGTAATCCGTTAAACTATAAAGAAGGGATAAATATTGTAATCTTTAGAGAGAATACTGAAGATTTATATGCAGGGATAGAGTTTTATCCAATTCCTGATAAGATGTTAGAGATAAAAGGTATGGATAAGGTGCCAAAGGATGCGGCAATTTCACTAAAAGTTAATACAAAAAGGGGATGCGAACGTATCATCAGGGCAGCATTTGAGTATGCAAAAAAGAACAATCGTAAAAAAGTGACCTGTGTCCACAAGGCAAATGTGGTAAGAGTAACTGATGGTCTATTTCTTGATATATTTAATGAGGTTGCAAAAGAATATCCTGAGATTGGGTCTGACAATGCTAATGTAGATTCTTTATGTATGTGGTTACTAAAGGATCCACTTAACTACGATGTCCTTGTGGCACCCAATTTATATGGGGATATAATCTCTGACTTATGTGCACAGATGGTTGGTGGGCTTGGATTTGCTTCAACTGCTAATATTGGCGATAACTATGCAGTGTTTGAGCCTACACATGGCTCGGCCCCTAAATATGCAGGCCAGTACAAGGTAAACCCAATGGCTACACTACTTGCCTGTAAACTTATGATTGAATGGCTTAGTGAATTAGAGAAGGCAAAAAAGTTGGAATATGCAATTTCTGAAGTAATTAAAGAGGGACAAGTAAAAACTTACGATTTAGGTGGTACAGCAACTACACTTGATGTAGCGAGAGAAGTAGTAAGAAAACTGTAGTGGTTCCGCACATAATTATGTGCGGAACGGTTGCCCAAAATGAAAGGGCAGGTATAAAGACATATCCCTACATTTCTTGTGTATTGTATAGGTTTATCACTCTATAGGAAGTGATTTAGTCTTATCATCAGGAAGTTCACTTGTAGCTGTGAGTTTATCACCAAGTTGAACTAATCTCCTCTCCGCTTCATCAAATTTGTTCATTGCGTTCCTTAGATGTGTACGAAGTACATCAAAGTCTACTTTAAATCGCTCAAAATCGCCTCGCAGTCTTGAAATTGATTGAATTACTTTTTGAACACTCTTTTCAATTTGGAAACCACGCAATCCTTCAATAATTACCTGTAAATAAGCATAAAATGAACTAGGTGAAACAGGGATAACTTTTTTCCCTATAGCGTAAGAGAATATGCTATCTGTGTCTGTGTCCTTGATAATCGTCTCATAGTATACATTTTCAGCTGGTATATACATTAATGCAAAGTTATAAGTGCCTTCATCTGGTAGTATATATTTACTTGCAATATCATTAACATGCTTCTTGACATCCTTCATAAATCCTCTGCGATAGGCTACACGTTCTGCTTCAGTTGTACTTTTTATCATAGGCTCAAAAGCACCAAGGGGAAATTTTGAATCAACTGGAACTAATTTATCACCCAAATGAATTACTGCATCCACTTTAGCACCAGTTTTGAAAACATATTGAGTCTTATAATATTGGGACGGTAGTATCTCGTTTAACAGGTGTTCTAAAAATGTTTCACCAAGTCCACCCCTAAATTGAGGTGGTTTAAGTAAATCTTGTAAAGTAGAAATGTTTTTACCTATGTCCAAAACTTGCTGTGCTGCAACAGCCGTATCTTTTATTGCCTTTGTTGTATCCTCCAATCTTGTATTGATTTGCATAGTTGTGCTCTGAAGCTGTTGTTGCATTAAATTGAGTGCCTGATTATTCTTTAAATCATCTATAGCACGATTGGTACGAGAGATAAAAAACAAGAAAATGACTATAAACACCACAAATATACCAAGGATTATAAATGAGGTCATTCCACTTCCTCTTACATTCTAATATTTTATTAGTGAGAACACTTCGTAGCCCTTAAATCTATTTCTAGCTCTCAACTCTGTAAGTTCAACTAAGAAACCTACACCTATTATTTTGCCACATAATTTTTCTACAAGTTTACAAGTAGCAAGCGCTGTCCCCCCTGTAGCTAATAGGTCATCAAATACTAAAACTTTATCACCAGGATTAATCGCATCACGATGTATCTCTAATGCATCAGTTCCATACTCAAGCTCGTATTCTTCACGAATGGTTTTAGCTGGCAATTTACCTGGCTTACGAACTGGAACTATACCACATCCTAATTTATAAGCAAGCGCACCACCAAAAATATAGCCCCTCGCTTCAGTTGACACTACTTTATCTATTTTTTTATCCTTATAGTGGCTATATATTGCATCAATTGTCTCCTTAAATGCATACTTGTCTTTTATAAGAGTAGTTATATCCCTAAATAAAATTCCTTTCTTTGGAAAATCAGGAATAGACCTTATAAGTTCTTTTAACTCAAGTTCTATATTTTCCATCTCTAAAATTTTATACTAAATTCACTAAACTCTCCCGTGTATTCTTCCCATTTAACCTCAACTCCTTTAACTTCAGCAGCTCTCGGTCCCACACGCAACTCTTTTATGAAATCCATAATAAGCCCCTTTTCGCCTTCACATACAACTTCAACCCTTCCATCCCATAGATTTCTAACCCACCCATTAAGGCCAAGTGCCTTTGCTTTAGTTTGGGCAAACCACCGATAGTACACCCCCTGAACAAGTCCTGATACCCATATATGAGCCCTTGATAACATTATTTTTTTGCTAACTTGATAGCTAACTCTACTGCCTCTTTTGGAGTATTAACCCTTTCAATAGGCAAATCTATTTCCCAAGTCTTTAAACCTACAACCGGGACTCCTAACTGAATTGCAAATGCCAGTTCTGATAGTGTCCCATATTCTCCATCTATTGCAATTATTGAATCCGATGACCGCACAATTATGATGTTTCTTGCTATACCCATGCCAGTTACTATTGGAATATCAACCCATAAGTTAGACTTGTCCTTTGAATCGCCCGGTAGCACTCCTATAGTGAGACCACCACCATTTTTTGCTCCTTTACAAGCAGCTTCCATAACTCCTGATAACCCTCCACATATAAGCATATTGCCACTTCTTGCAATTAAGTGCCCAACTTCAAATGCAAGCTTCTCTATCTCATGTGGACAACTTGACCCTCCTATAACCCCAATAATCATAGTCTATTTCATCGGGGGGACCGGATTTGAACCGGCGCCTTCTTGGTCCCGAACCAAGCGCGCTACCAGACTGCGCTACCCCCCGTGTATAAAAATCAAATATCAAATTTAATATCATTCTTTCCATCCGTGCACTCCAACAAGTGGGACAAACATACAATCAAAAAGTTGCTCCTCAATTGGTTTTCCATTAATTTTTCTAACTAATGTAAGAGCTTGAACTATTTTATTGCCTATAGGAATTATGAGTCTACCGCCTTCCTTTAATTGGTCAAATAATGGCTCTGGAGTCTGAGGAGCTCCAGCTGTTACTAATATACCATTATAGGGAGCATAATCTGGAAGTCCATGAGTTCCATCACCTACTTTCACAACTATATTTTTATAGCCTAATTTTTGTAACAAAAGTTCAGCTTTTCTTGCAAGTGTATCTACTCGTTCAATTGTAAAAACTTCGTGCACAAGTTCAGCAAGTATAGCTGATTGGTAACCGGAACCTGTTCCTACCTCAAGTATACGGTCTTCAGGCTTAGGGTCAAGCTGAAGTGTCATCTCCGCTACCATATAAGGTTGAGAAATTGTTTGTCCCTCGCCTATCGGGAGAGGATAATCGCCGTAAGCCTCATCTCTTAAAAACTCGGGGACAAAGCAATGGCGTGGCACTTTACTCATTGCTCCTATTATTCTCTCATCTTTAATACCTCTGGCTATAATTTGCTCTTCTACCATCCGCTGTCTTAAGGACTCAAAATAATTTTTCCCAATTTTTAATTTCTTTAATAGCCTCATAATTAGTTAAGTCAATGCAAAGAGGGGTAACCGAGATATACCCTTGTTTACAAGCTTCAAGGTCTGTACCGGGCTCATCAGAGTATTTAGGTGTCCCCCCAATTAAATACCTGCCCATCCTTCTTTCTACAACATTCTCATAGTTTCTCCTAGCAAGTTTTGTAATTTTAATTCCCCTTGGTCTCCATGGGATATTAATATTCAAAACCATATCTTTTAAGAACTTATTTTCTTTTACAAATTTTACCAACTTCAACGCAAACTCTGCCCCGGTATCAAAATCAAATGGCTTATCACCATAAAAAGACATAGCAATAGAGGGAATACCAATAATAGCACCCTCAAATGCTGCCCCCACTGTTCCAGAGTAAGTGACATCCTCAGCAAGATTTGGGCCCGAATTTATTCCAGAAAAAAGTAACTCTGGAAAGTCATCTAATAAATTATAGACCGCTAATATTACACAATCGGTCGGTGTACCGTATACACTAATTATGTTAGGACTTAATCTCTTTACCCTTAACGACCTTTTTAAAGTAAAAGAATGTGATGTTGCATTTGATTCCTTAGCTGGTGCAACAATTGTCACTTTATGTTCTTTTGAGAGTGTATCAAATAAAGTCATTATCCCATTAGAACGAACACCGTCATCATTTGTTAAGAGGATTCTCATCTATAAAAAATAGATTTGACTGCTAATACTACGAATCTCACAGTATCTATAAAGGGTCTCATTTTACTCTTTTCTTCTCTGTAGATTGTGCTAATTGGAACACTCCCTATACGATAACCTAATCTTGCAGCTTTTATGAGTATCTCAGATTCAGTCTGAAAGTTTGAAGTAGTAAGATGGACTCCTCTCAGGACTCTTGTAGAGAGTGCCCTATATCCGGATTGCGCATCCTTTATTGTCTTGTGAGCCAGAAAAGAAACAACAAAGGAAGTTACTAAGTTAGTAAGATATCTGATAAGTGGCATATTAAAAGGTGAGCGTCTCCTTGTTCCTATTATTATATCAGCTTTATTTTTGTTTATTTCATTAGTAAACTTTGTAATCTCTTTTGGGTCGTGCTGTCTATCTCCATCCATAGTAATCACATAATCATACCCTTTAGCTATTGCATACTCAAATCCTGTCCGATGCGCATATCCTTTACCAAAATTACGCTTATGTTTAAGTAAAACTGCCATCTCACTTGCAATATCTCCACTCCTATCTTGTGAGCCATCGTCTATAACAATTATATCTCTCTTGTTCCAGTGTAAATCTCGTAATAAGTCACCTATATACTGCTCCTCGTTGTACACAGGAATAATGATAGCAATTCTCACGCCCACAATGGCTCAAATACAAACCACTGAGTTATATATCTTTTTATATACTGCTCAAGCACCTTAGCCCACTCTTCTACCCCATTTTTAATAGGTGGCTCAAAGTAAACTCGATACTTGTCCACATCCCTTACACAAAATGCAGGAATGATGGTAGAGTTAGTGCGAGATGCAAGCTCAAAAACTCCATAAGGGAAATAAATTGGCTTTCCGAAGAATTTGGCTTTAATACCAACGCCTGAGTATGTACGGTCACCAAGTGTAGCAACCACTCCCTTACGAGTCAAAGCTGTAATCACATCCCTCATTTTTTCACCTAAATAAACAATTTTCATCCCAACTGCTTCACGACGCTTTGTAAAGAAATCCCTTATATATCTGGAAGGTTGAGCTAATGCAATCACTGTAGGTGAATACCCTAAAATTGAAAGCATAGCTGCACCGAGCTCCCAATTACCGAGATGTGCTGTAAGAACCAATACTCCACTACTTTTTCTATTTACAGCATCATCAAGTCTTTCTTTATTTATTATTTCAAGATAATTAAACAAATTGTCTTTATCTATTTTTGGTAAAATTAAAAATTCGTAAATAAATCTTGCAAAATTTCTGTAAATTTTTAAAGCAGTCTCTTTTAATTCAGCAGACTCCATTTGCCTGTAGACCATTTTAATGTTTGACATCACTGTTTTTCTCTGCTTTCTATAGAGAGTAAAATACATAAGGTCTGCTATTCTCTCTGTGATGAAAACAGCAACTTTTTCTGGAGTAATATGTGACAAAAAAGCAGTCACCCAGTAAAACCATATCATATCATTGAGTTAGACTGAAAACCATCAACCGAAAATTCTGTGTTTATCTGTGTCGTGCTCTGTGAACTCTGTGTCTTTTCTCGGGGCGAGTGGATTTGAACCACCGACCCCCAGCCCCCCATGCTGGTGCGCTAAACCGGACTGCGCCACGCCCCGAAATCAACTTAAAATCTTAAGTAAATCTTTAAGTCCACTTTTAATCTCTTTCAACACATCGTTAGTTAGATTGCTTACATTATTCCCTTTCTTTATCTCTTTGAGTCTCATTCTTGCACCTTCAATAGTGTATTTATCTTTATAAAGTAATTCTTTTATAAGAAGTATCAACTCTATATCCTTAGAAGTATATGCTCTCCTACCTCCATCTGTCTTCTTTGGACGAAGTTCTCTAAACTCTTGTTCCCAATACCGTAATACATAAGGATGCAAATTCACTGTTTTTGACACCTCTGATATTGAATAGTAAAATTTCTCACTCACCTCTTTAAAAATATTCCCTAATTCAATATTTGTCAAGCAAAATTGTACCCAAGAAAAAGCTTGACCTATAAGAAATGTGAGTTATATTAAGTTATGGTGAAGCGGGTAATTTTAGTTCTATTGGATGGGGTTGGTTGTGGTGAACTCCCAGATGCCTCAAAGTATGGTGACAAAGGTAGTAATACACTCGGTAATCTGGCAAATGAAATTGGAGGTCTCAACCTGCCTAATCTTGCATCACTTGGTATTGGAAATATAATTAAAGTGAAAGGAGTACCTGCTGCAAAATCGCCGCTTGCCTCCTACGGAAAAGCTGCTGAGCTATCAGCTGGAAAGGACTCAACTACAGGACATTGGGAGCTCATGGGGCTTATACTCAAAAAGCCATTCCCTACATTTCCTAATGGGTTCCCAGAAGTTATGATTAGACAGTTTCAATCCGCAATCCCACAACGCGGGACACTTGGGGGCTGGCCTGCATCTGGTACTCAAATTATTGAAGAACTCGGAGAAAAACACATAAGGACTGGCTATCCAATTATTTACACATCAGCAGATTCAGTGTTCCAGATTGCTGCCCACAAGGATGTAATTACACTCACTGAACTATACAAATTGTGTGAGACTGCAAGAAAATTGTTTCCTGATATTGGGAGGGTGATTGCACGTCCATTTACTGGTAAACCCGGTGCATTTAAGCGGACACCAGAACGAAAAGACTTCTCATTGCCACCGCCGGATTTGACCCTATTAGATTTGCTTACTAATAAAAGATTGCCAGTGGTTACAGTTGGTAAAATAGATTACATATTTGCGAATAGAGGAATAACCACTACTATTCATATGAAAGATAATCATGATGTGATGAATAAGATACTTAGGGTTATGGATGAGTCAAAGCAGGGCCTTATCTTTGCTAACTTAGTAGATTTTGATATGATATGGGGACATAGGAATGACAAGGAAGGATTTGCAAAAGGGTTAGAGGAGTTTGACAAATGGCTACCAAATCTATTAGAGAAACTGACCCCAGATGATATATTATTTATAACTGCTGACCACGGCAATGACCCGACTACACCGTCAACTGACCACTCAAGAGAATACATTCCAATATTAGTTTATAATCCCGGTAGGGGCGGGGCTTGTCCCTGCCCTGGAGTCAATCTTAGTATAAGGGAAAGCTTTTCAGACGTTGGTGCTACAATAGGAGAGTACTTTGGAATAAGACTCAAAAATGGCAAAAGCTTCTTAACTAAGATACTAAAAGCATAAAAGGAGTAGTACCTAGTTTTCTTGACAAATTATAAAAATGGAGAAGAGTTTAGTTATTAGCAGTGGTCCAGAAAATACTATTAATACCACACATTTCAAAATTCATTACACTACAAGTGGGGGTGACTCTGTTACACCAGCATATGCGGAGTCTATAGCTGTGTATGCCGAACATGTGTGGGATGAACAGGTAACGAACTTGGGATATGAACCTCCTCTTCCTGACTATGGAAATGGAGGCGATGACCTCTACGATATTTATATTCAGGGAATAGGTGATGCAGGTTATGCGCAGCCGGAAGACACGGCACCGGATACTCATCCCTATGAGGATGCGTATACCAGTTTTGTGGGTATAGGTGACATGCTTACAGATGATGAGAAAAAAATATTTCGTAGCCCACAAGTTTCATCATTCCTGTCAGTTCAGTTACAGTATGTGGGAGACAGGATTTTGGCTTGAAAACACTGCTACTTGGATGGCGGATGTAATCTATAATGACATAAATTTTTATGTCCAGTGGCATTTCAACACCGTTTTGGAGGATCCATTGGAAAACCCTGAACTTATGATAACGACATTTGTGTTTGGCGGGGATTACCAGTATGCAGGTTGTATATGGCCGATGTTCCTGGAAGAATATAAGGATATAGCAATAATGAGGAGATGCTGGGAACAAATGGGAATCCACACAGGCTCACACACACTTGAAGATATGGACTATATCTTATCTACTATAGAATTTGTTAATGTCAGTAATGATACTTTCTATATAACATTCAATGGACAGGCTGGCTACTACTGGAAAACTTATATTATCGGATATAACCCACCAAATAGTGATGAATACGAAATACCATTAGAAGATAATAGTCACACTAGCGAACCCTATAGAGTTACTGGTAGTTACAATCATTTTGTGCTTGTCCCAGTAGCAACTCACTGGTAAACATCTGCTAATCTTACTTTTAATTATACCGCAGATACTTCGGTAGTCGACACGTTTCCCCCTGAAATTGTAGAGTTAATCTCTTCTACTTGTAGTACTTACTTAAACGATGGCATGGTTGACTTTATTTGGCATTCTTCAACAGATTACTTAAGTGGTATTGATTACTATGTTCTTCAATATGCATTAGACAATCAAAAGATGCCAATGCAAACATTACCGTTTATAATCTCTTGGGTCAGAAAATAGCAACTCTTGTAAGTGGGGAAATTGAGGCAAGCTATCATACTGTAAGATGGGATGGTAAGGATAACTCTGGTAATAAGCTGGCGAGTGGAATCTATTTCTATAGATTACAAGCGGGTGACTATACGGCAACAAAGAAGATGTATTTAATGCGATAGCTTATTAATTAGACTATTTTACAAGCTTCTCTTGATTGCTTAAAAAGGATGTTTTTTAATTTTTTAGCTCTATTAAGCTTTTCTATATATTTCCCTTCTGAAAATGTACTCTATCTAACAAAAGGCGTTTTAACTTGACCCATTGCTAAATTTATAGTATAATTTAAAGCTGTAATTATGAAGAGATATAGAAAGCACTCCCAAAAGCTTGCTATTGTTCCCAGAATCCTGTGGATAGGCATTGGTAATAAGCTAAAGGGCGATGATGGTGTCGGTCCCACATTCATAGGGCTACTGCGTAAATGTAAATCCCGCCCCTTTACAAAGGAGCGGGATAAATCTCGGCTCAAAAATATGGTATTATTTGACTGTGGTGAAGTACCTGAAAACTATTTATATCCGATAGTAAAAGCAAATCCAGATATAATTATAGTTGTGGACGCTGTCAACTTTGGAGTTGAGCCCGGCACTATTAAGGTATTTAGTACTGATGAAATAGACTCTTATGGATTATCAACTCATACTCTTTCATTAGATTACTTTGTAAAGTGGATTAGGGATGAAAGTAGAGCTAAAATCTTTACACTCGGGATACAGGTCAAGTCGTGTAGGTTTGGAGAAAGACTTAGTAAACCAGTTGCAGAGGCTGTAAAGTTGATGGCAAAAGAAAAAATAGGTGCCGAAATAATACTTGAAGGAGTAGTGCAAGGGATTGGATTTAGGCCATTCTTACACAGGGTTGCAAAAAAGTTCTCACTAACGGGCTGGGTAAAAAATTTCTCAGGTGGAGTAAAAGTATGGGTTGAAGGTAATAAGATAGACATCCTGCTTTTCTACGACCACTTATTACAAGAAGCGCCGCCACTTGCTACTATCAAAAACAGAACACTCGAGTTTAAGCCTGCTAAAGGAGTTAAAGGATTTAAAATAGAGCCAAGTGAGATGGTAAGTGGTAAATCCCGCACCTTTACAAAGGAGCGGGATAAATTTGTGCTTATCCCTCCAGATATATCTATTTGTGATGATTGTTTGCGAGAGCTTCAAACTCTAAAAGACCGTAGATATAGATACCCTTTCATAAACTGTACCAATTGCGGTCCTAGGTTTACAATTATACACGATATCCCATACGATAGATGTAAGACAACGATGGCTGAGTTTGTAATGTGTAAGGACTGCGCAAACGAATACAAAGATATTGAGAACCGCAGGTATCATGCACAGCCAAATGCCTGTCCTAAATGTGGACCTCAAGTAGAGTTAATTCAGAATCGGGGACAGTCCCCATTCGGGGACAGTCCCTATCCTACATGTGGAGATAAAGCAATAAAATTAGCTGTTAAGTTGCTAAAACATGGCAAAATTATAGCAGTCAAAGGGATAGGTGGTTTCCATCTATGTTGCGATGCAACAAATAAAGAAGCAGTGACGAGGCTGAGAAAAGCAAAAGCAAGAGAATTTAAGCCATTTGCAGTTATGTCAGCAGAAGTAGGACTTGTAAAAAAATACGCCTATGTGTCAAAGGATGAGGAGCGATTATTAAAGTCGGTTCAAAGGCCAATTGTGTTATTAAAGAAAAAAAAGAATAATCTTATCGCTCCATCAGTAGCACCTGAAAATGAATATATTGGAGCTATGCTTCCGTACACTCCTTTACACTATTTAATAACTGAAGACTTATTGGCTATAGTAGATACAAGTGGTAACTTTAAAGATGAGCCACTGTTAATAGATAACTGTGAAGCAATTACGAAACTATCGGGTATTGCAGATTACTTACTCGTTCATAACAGGAATATTTATTCAAGATGTGATGACTCGGTTGCTAAAGTTATAAATAACACACCTGTCATTTTCCGTAGGGCAAGAGGCTGGACTCCTTTACCGATAAAGCTGCCAACTAACGGACATTGTATTCTTGCAACTGGTGCAGAATTAAAGAATACTTTCTGTGTAACGAGAGATAATCTTGCTTTTGTATCACAACATATAGGCGATTTGAATAATCTTGAGACATATAAGTTTTATAAATCTACAATTGAGCACTTCAAGAAACTGTTCGGAATAGAGCCAAAAATCGTTGTACACGACTTGCACCCAGAATATTTATCTACTAAATATGCGTATAGTATACAGGATACAGAACACAGGATACAGGTTCAACATCATTATGCTCATATTGCAAGTTGTATGGTAGAGAATGAAGTAGAGCCGCCAGTGATTGGGATAGCATTTGATGGTGTAGGCTATGGAGTTGATGGTAAAGCGTGGGGGGGTGAGTTCTTAATTTGTGATTATAAAAAGTTTGATAGAATTGGGCACTTAAAATATATTCCGCTACCAGGAGGTGATAAGGCGGCGATTGAGCCGTGGAGGATGGCTGTTAGCTATCTCTGGAATGTATTTGGGGAGGATTGCGAAAGATTTATCAAAAGATGGAAAAACAGTAGGTTTATACTTCAAATGATTAAACAAGGTGTAAATTGTCCGTTGAGTTCAAGTATGGGTAGACTTTTTGATGCCATTTCAAGTTTACTTGGACTATGTGATTTCAATACATACGAAGGTGAAGGTGCGATAAGACTTGAACAAGTGTGTAATCTAGAAGACTGCTGTCAAGTTCATCCATATAAATATGAAATAAAGGATGGTGTTGTGGATGTATCACAAATGATGCGTGAGATAGTAAATACGAAATCCAACATATCTGAGATAGCTACACGCTTCCACTATACTATTGTTGATATAACAAAAAGTTTTTGCTTGCAAATCCGTAAGAAATATAGTATAAACAAAGTAGCATTATCTGGAGGTGTATTCCAGAACAAGATTTTGACCGAGCTTGTAGTAAACATGCTTGAGACTGAAAATTTCATTGTCTACACGCATTTAAATGTACCTCCAAATGATGGGGGTATATCTTTAGGACAGGCAGCAGTAGCACAGGCGATAGCAAATGGGTAAAATGAAAATTAAGATAGAAGCAGGAAAGGCTACAATGATAGGTGAGCTTAACAACTCTAAGACAGCCAAACTTATCTGGTCTGCTCTACCTATCAATGGGACTGTAAACACGTGGGGTGACGAAATCTATTTCACTATTCCAGTAACTACTCAGATTGAGAACCCCAAAACCATAGTTGAGTTAGGAGACATCGGCTATTGGCCAGATGGTCGTGCATTTTGTATATTCTTTGGCCCTACACCTATCAGCAGAGGGAATACAATTAAACCGGCGAGTGCTGTTTGTGTAGTTGGAAAGGTCATTGGTGACCCAAGTGAGTTTAAGAAAGTGAGTGATGGTGAAGTTATCACTTTAAGCAAAGTAGAGGCAAATTTATGAAAGTACTTGTTGTAGGGGGGGGTGGCAGGGAGCATGCTATTGTTTGGAAGATTTCCAAGTCACCACTTGTGGATGAGCTCTACTCTGCACCCGGGAATGGCGGTATTTTAGAGATTGCTGAATGTATCCAAATAGGGGCTGAAGATATTGGTGAACTTATTAAGTTTGCAAAGAATGTTGACCTTGTGATAGTGGGACCTGAAGCTCCTCTGGCTCTTGGTCTTGTTAATGAGCTGCCTAAAAATAGGGCATTTGGTCCTACTAAAGAGGGTGCTACAATAGAATCGGATAAATCGTTTGCTAAAGAGTTAATGAAAAAAGCTGGAATCCCGACTGCAGAATTTGAGATATTCAATGATATAGAAACAGCAAATTCTTTTGTAAAAACTGCTAAATATCCGATTGTGATAAAGGTAGCTGGACTAGCAGCTGGTAAGGGTGCATTCATTGTGAAGGATAAAAAAGAAGCTGCTGAGATATTGCAAAAAATAATGGTTGAAGAGATATTTGGTAGGTCAGGTAGCCAAGTTGTTATTGAAGAATACCTTGAAGGTGAGGAAGTTTCTGCAATCGCATTTACTGATGGTAAAGATTTCGTACCACTACTTCCATGTCAAGACTATAAGAAACTACTTGACGGTGATAAAGGGCCGAATACCGGCGGTATTGGTGCTTATGCACCGGCAGTGCTGTCAAAAACGGATGTTGATAAAGTAATTGAGCAAGTTTTTGAGCCCTGTATATGGGGATTGCAGAAGGAGGGTGTAGTTTATAAAGGGATATTGTATGCAGGACTTATAATTACTGAGAAAGGTACAAAAGTGCTTGAATTTAATTGTAGGTTTGGTGACCCTGAGACACAACCTGTCCTACCTTTACTTGAAAGTGATATAATGGAACCAATACTTGCGACTATTGAAGGTAATCTGAAATCGGTATCACTTAAGTGGAAGCAAGACTTTGCTACCTGTGTAGTATTAGCATCAGAGGGGTATCCGGATAAGTATGAAAAGGGTAAGGAAATAACAGGACTAAATAAGATACAAGATGTAATCATCTTTCATGCAGGGACTGAAAAAAAGGGAGATAGACTTTTTACTTCTGGGGGGAGGGTTCTTGGTGTAACAGGGGTTAGTAACTCATTAAAAGGGTCAATAGAAGCAGCATATAGGGAGATAAAGCATATTCATTTTGATGGAATGTATTATAGGAAAGATATAGGGGAGAAGGGACTAAAGGTAAATTATAAATTTAAATAGGGGGTAGAATTATGTCTACATTTGTTCTTATGACAAAGTTAGCTCCTGAAGTAACAAAACGAATAAAGGAGAGAGCCGCAATTGGGGAGCGGTGGCGTAGGATGGTAAAAGAGAAATGCCCTGGAGTGAAGTTCATATCTCACTACGCATTACTCGGTCCTTATGACTTTCTCGATATCTATGAAGCACCAAATGAAGAGGTAGCGGCAAAGGTATCAATGATAAGTCTATCATTAGGGGCTACAAAGGCAGAGAGCTGGACTGCTATTCCTTATAAACGATTTGTTGAACTCACTGAGGAGATATAAACAGAAGCAGATAGTAGACAGTATATAGTATGAATTATGAATATTAAGGCGATAAGTGAGAAAAGAGTAAATGCTATAAAAGATTTGGCAAAAGCTGTATGGAAAAACTATTCACCTTATGAGTTGCAGCAAAGACTACAATTGCTATGGGAGAAGCTAAGAAAAGATACGAGTATCAAATTTGTTCCACTATATGAGCTAAAAGAAGATGAGATACTTTCCTGTGCAATATTTGGGTCAGGAAGTTTCTTAACTGGCAGGAAAGAGTTAGAGATAGCAAGTGAAATTAAATCTTATTTAGGGTGGTCTCCCATTAAATACAAATTCATTGTCACAAATAACGCCAAGTCTAACGCCAGAGCTGTATATGAAGAATTTAAAACCATATCGCTAAACTATGTTGAACTTGACTTTGCTACCTGGTATAGAAAAAATTATAATCTCCAATCCCAATCCCCAATTAAAGAGACAAGATTCTTTTATCCGCCAGGCTCAATACCGCCACCCAAAAGTGAGATTGAAAAAAATTTTAATATAAGGAAAGAATTTGATAAGGAGATGAATAAGGCTATAATGGAATATGGCGACTTTCCAACCTCTATCTCCCTTAGAGGATATAATTTTCCACTATTTAAGGTGCTTATCCCAGAAGGCCATACGGTACTCATAGATGATACACATCCTGCTGATATGAGTTACATTAACTCTGACACTAATCTGCAACTTTATGCAGGCTGGCAGTCGGGTGCGACTTCTATGATGAAAGCTGACGGTCATTCAATGTATCGTGGTAGTTTGATTGCAATTGATTTACTTGATTCATTTGATGATTCACAAAAGGTAGATACAGGTATCTTGTATACACTTTCACCCGGAATAAAGGCGCCAAAGAATTGGTCACCAGTTGCAATCCAAGTTAATATGAAGCAGACTGAGGACTACTTTTTTAATAGCCTAAAGGCAACAGGAATCTTTCCTTATTTATGGGGGATATCAGAACATCCAGTCGATGTTGAATACCAATCACTTAGTGGCAAAAGTGTGATTCTTAAACAGAGAGCTATCGTTGTTGGTGACAAGATAATGTGTGGCAAAAATGCATTTGGTCAAGCTATGGACGACCTCAAGCATATTAAAGAGATTTTGGAATTAATTTAATAATAGCCTATGTGGATTTTAGGGATTAGCTTTCTATTTTTAGATTATCCTGCTAAAATTAAAGTTACAAATAGCACGATTGCATTAGTGCCAGTGGGTGAAGTTGATACGAATGTAATTAGTTTTCTTAAAGAATCGCTTCAAGCGAGATTTACAAGAAATGCGATTGTTGATTCTGGATTTAAAATACCTGAATCTGCATACAATCCTAAGAGGGGACAATATCTATCAACTCCCATTGTTAAATTTATTTCTGATAGTATAAAGAATTATGAGAAAGTATTGGGTTTAATAGATGTAGATTTATATGTACCTGGGCTTAATTTTATATTTGGAGAGGCAGAGTCAATAGGAGGGAGGGTTGGGATAATATCACTTACACGGCTAAGACAGGAATTTTACAGTCTCCCAGTTGATACTAACCTCTTCTTTAAAAGGGCACTTAAAGAGGCAGTTCATGAGCTTGGTCATTTATATGGGCTATCGCATTGCAATAATTCCAAATGTGTTATGTATTTCTCAAATTCATTACTTGATACAGACCATAAAGGGGTAGATTTTTGTCAAAAATGTAGACATAAGTTATGAACCATTTCCTATCGAAGTAATATTATTTTTCTTGTTCTCCGAAATTGTTCAGCCTCCAAAGTGCAGAAATATACTCCAGACGCAACTCTCTCACCTGAAGAATCGCAACCATCCCAGGACACAGCAGTGGTTAGTGGTTCGCAGAATCCTGTGGATAAGTGGTTAGTGATAAGTGGGAATAATTTAACTAATCTACCAGTAAGGTCGTAAATTTTTATCTGAGGTCTAACTCCTAACCCCAGTGATTTGGTTCCTGGTATCTGATATTTAATCACCGTCCTTTTACCAAATGGGTTTGGATATGGTGGATATAGGTCAAAAAACTTTGGTAACTTCTCAATTAGTTCAATTCCAACCTGGGGCACAAGATAGTGTGCAGTATTTTCAAGTAACTGTGCTCCAACTGAGCTATCAATTGCCATTAAATTGAAAGCATAGAATACAATCTGACCTACCTGTGGGGTTGGTTCGTAAGCCAATATTCCTACAGCCCTATTATACTTACGAGTCCCATAAATAATGGTTGCATCTTCTAATGGACGAAGAACATCAGCATCACCCCAATTACTATAAGATATTGGTATAGTATATGGTAAGTTGTTTGGAGTAGTAACTATAGAATGCGAAAGATTCTGTGCCACAAGTGGGCCAGCAGTGTCTCCATACCAGCTATCTACATGAAGTACTGTCCTTGCAAAATTGGAGTCAAAGTCTAACATTAAGTAGCCAATTTCACCCCCCTCAATTAGTAATTTTCTGCCAGTTTGTACATGACTCTTTAATGAATCTCGTAGAACAGAATTTGTAAGTGCTCCTGCAGCATCACCGGCACTCCATACAATAAAATTGTAATCTGCCCAAGTAGATGGGGATGTAGCTGATGATTGCTCTTGGGTAACATCGTAACCAAATTTTGTAAATAGGGTTGCTATTCTGGTAGCTGATTCTCCAGCCTTTGCAAGGTCGTCATTGATAACAAGGATATTGACATTAGTTTTACACATAAGAAAATTTAACTCTAAACTATCGCTATCAATAGTTACATTACGATAAATTATAGAATAATGCGGGGATACCACATGCAATTTGTAGGTAAAGTAGGGGAGTGCAACTTCATAGACGCCAGTAGCAGGCTCAGTGTAAGCAGTGGTATAAAGTTCCATATTATCTACACGGTAGATTTCTATATTAGCACTTAAAGAGGTTCCTGTCATTGAGTCAGTCACTGTCCCATAAAGTAGAGCATATGGGGCAGGTTGTAGCTGTATATCAAAAGTATCTATACCATGCTTAACAATATGGGTAGCAAAATAAGGGAGGTAGCCAAATCTTACAGCATAGATATCGTATTTGTCAACTGAAATTGAGTCTCTACTCGAATACCAACCACTTGCATCAGAGGTGTCAATAAAAATTGGATACACTGCTGCTGTATCTATGCCTGCTCTATACCCTTTTATTATCACCCCAGGAATAGGATTGTTATTATATTTCACAGTGCCAACTAATTTTCCAAAAATCTTTATTACAGAGAAAGCTTCTTTATACACCTTATAACCAGTCTTTGCAATGTAACTCCATAATGTACCCCAATTGGTAGGTGTAACACCTAAATTACCCGCTGTTCCTATAGTAGTGGCTGAAGTATCAACTCCACATCCTTTAGCAAAGATAGTAAAGCCAGAATTTTCGCAACTTCCTGTGATAATTCCTTCGTAGTAAGGAGTTAAAACATCAACAAGTCCTATTTCTGGGACTTGAGTTGATAGATTGGGAGAGGTGAACTCCGTAGCTCCAGTTACCCAAATTGAATCCCAGAATAAGTTCCAGTTTTCGCCTATCTTGTATCCATAACATCTTAGAATCTCACCATATGGTGGATTGACATTAATTATACACTGCCCAACTGTATTTGTTGTATCAAGTTCTGAGACTCCAAGTCCTGAGATTCTCACTACAACATTAGGAACACTCTGATTTAGAGTGTCGCGTAATGTGATGGAAATGGGGGTTGGATTGGTTACTTTGATGGTATCGGGTTCAATGACTACTGAGACTGGTGATGATATTATAGTGTATCCCTCATATGGCAGGAAATTATGTGTCGTAACAGTAACATATAAAGTTCCTGTAGTTGTTGGAGTGATACTAAATATTACCCTTCCTAATAGGTCAGTTGTTCCAATTTCATATAGCTCATTTTCCTTCATTAGACACACAACAGCATTTGAGACAGGGCTGTTATTATAAGAGCAGGCTACTTCAAACTTACTTGGTCCAATATAAATTATTGGCTGGTAGTTAACAGTCAAATTCTTTGGCTCATCAGTCCATACCGGTAGCTCTGGGTCACCAAATAGGGTAAGTTCGTAAATACAATATCTCCAAAGTACCTCTGATACGGGTTGGGTAGCAGTGGCATATTCCTCCCTAGACGCATTGTGGGCTTCACCTATATGATAAAGGTCTTCATTGAACAATTTCTTATAAAATTCAAGGTCCATAAGCTCTGATGGTCCTAATTCTGGGACAGCACCGAGTCCTAATCTTGTATTCATAATGCATGCAATACTTCCACCATTGGGATTATTCATCAAATGCTCAGCAAAACAGTCACCACCCGGCACCCAGTCTACTGCCCCTGGGGCACAACTAATAGCATTATGGATACCAAGCTTATCTCCATTGTGAAGTCCATCAACATCGTCTGAGTCAAAGAATGTTTCACCATTCATCCAACAGAGTCCATTAGGTCTACCATGGGCTGCATAATGGACAAAAGCAAAACCAGCATTGAGTGAATCTCTCACTCTCTGTCTACTTAGTGTTCCATTTGACTCGTATAGCTTTGCAATCCCCCATCCACCTGGTGGTGTAACCTCTGCTATGGCATTATTTACTACATCGCCCCAGTAATCAACTAAGGTAAATAGATGCGCTGCTGGTAGTAAAATTTTCTTTTGATACCCCATTGGAGGATTTCTTTCGTAAGTGAGCACTTTATCTACAAATGTCTGTGCCTGAGTCAAATTCATTACAGGTGCCCTACCAACAAAGACATCAGAATATAAATCTACTCCATCGTCCATCTCCCCATAGGTTCCATTACCGTTGCCATCCCATGTGCCATCAAGAGCAGAATAATACATATCGCAGGGTACAGTGTCACAATCAGGGAAAACATCCGGAGGCTCATATGTGCAATAAACGTCTCTTCTTGGCACAACCTCTTGTCCATTTTCAAAGTCACACTGTCCACCTAATAAAAAGTACTGGGTCCCTAAGTTGTCGTATGCATCTCTAATAAAGTTTCTTATCTTTGTGGGATTATCTATCCCTGGGTAGTTAGCATATATTGAATCAAGTGCTACAACTTTTGTCTTAATTCCCTTCTTTGTTTTCCAATCAGCAAGCCTTTGAAATTCATATGCAAAATCTGAACTCGTTATTATGCAATACCTAATTTCATTTTGCTTATCCTTAACTAATGGAGCGTACATATTTATGACTTCAGGATTTATAACTAACCCCCTGATCGTTCTTTCCATAGCTTCTTTCTGAAATTCGGTTATCTCACTTATAGGATGCCGATTTTCGTAATTTAACCTCAAAACGATACTTGAATAGAAAATAAGAGAACGCTCAGCTGGAATATATTGAACTGGATAGATGAGTATTTCAGCAATCCTATATCCACCTTTAGACTCAGTACCTACAAGTTCTGCAAGTTTTCCAGGATAAGGAGAATGTGAACTGTAAACTTCAGGATTAGGTTGCACAAATGGTATTTCCTCTTTAATAGAAACAGGTCTTGGTGGTTGTGTTGGGCAAATAGTGTACTTACCGTAAAGTTTTTCTTTATCAAATAAAATGGCATCCAATCGGGTAGCAGTGGCTGTTGATGGGATAAGAATTCTCACTTGGTAGCATGGAAGCAAAGGATTGCCAACTTCTGTAGTGTATACTGCATCTTTCAGCTTGATAACGTCGTATTCATTAAACTTACTAAATATAAGGTCAGTTTTACTGAATCTAACGGTCTCCGTTAGTTCTCCACCAAAAAGTGATAAGCTGAGAGAAAGTATCCCCAATAAACTTAAAAGTTTATTCATAGTTTTACCTCCCTAAAGTCAATTTTGTGCATCTTTACAACATTTCTTTGAATCTATTAAAAGACTCTTTCTCTTCTTTTAGATATATTGATTGGCGTTTCATCAGTAACTCAAAATCGACTAAATGAGCATCAAATTCTGGTCCATCCACACATGTAAACTTTGTTTCACCGCCTACTTCAACTCGACATGCACCACACATACCAGTTCCGTCTACCATTATTGGGTTTAGGCTTACTATTGTCTTAATTCTATAGGGGCGCGTTAATTCAGAGACTACTTTCATCATTATTGCTGGTCCTATTGCTACAACACGGTCTATCTTAAGCCTAGTAGTGATTAGATTCTTAAGTGCATTTGAGACAAAGCCCTTCATCCCATAAGAACCGTCATCTGTAGTAATATAAATTTCAGAAGAAGCCTGTCGGATTTCCTCTTCAAGTATTAATAGGTTTTTACTCTTTGCCCCAATAATAGATATTACTTTATTACCTTTTGCTTTTAATGCTTTCACTATAGGATAAAGAGGAGCAATACCTACTCCTCCGCCTATACAAATAACAGTCCCAAATAATTCAATCTCAGATGGTTTACCAAGTGGGCCAACAACATCAAGAATTTCGTCCTCCTCTTTAAGAGTACCAAAGTAAGTAGTTGACTTACCTACTTCTTGGAATATTATTATAATAGAGTGATTTGTTTTGTTTACATCAGCTACTGTTATTGGAAACCTTTCACCTTTTTCATGACACCGGATGACAACAAATTGACCAGGTAGTATTTTATCTGCAATTAGTGGGTTATCAATCTCAAACAGTTTTATTCCGGGTGCCAGTATCCTCTTACTTAGAATTTTGTTCATAGTTTTAATATATAGTGCTTAAATTATAAATGTCAAATAAAAAAAGTTCTTTATAGTTTTAAGAGATACCTCTTGACAAAGATGGAATGTGTGTTATATTCTAACAAATGTTGAAAGAATATCAAAAGTTTATCACAAAAATAAAGGAGAATAAGATTGAACCCGGCTACCTACTTTTAGGTGAAAATGAGTTTATAAAAGATGAAATAATAGCTCTTATACACTCGAAACTCATAGACCCAAGATTTGAAGCCACTGATAAACTCGTTGTTTATGGTGAAGATTTTCAAATTGATATTATTTCGTGGCTGTTAGTGCCACCATTTGGGTCTAAAAAGAAGCTACTTATAATTAAAAACGCCGACCTACTACCACAAAATGTGAGGAAAGCACTACAACAATGGCTTGATAAGCCAAGTAAAACAGCTGTCGTTATATTGATGAGTGAGAAGGTTGAATTTGAGCATGTTATGAGATTAAAGTGCTGGAAATTATTTGAAAATGAGATACCGGGATGGATTAAATCTTTGACTAAAGAGAGGGGATTTGATATAGAATACGAAGCTATTGAATTCTTACAGCAAATTTTTTGTGTCGACCTTTACTCATTAGCTACAGAGATTGCAAAGATTATGAATTTTATTGAGCCAAGAAGGACTATTAGTCTGAGTGATGTACAAGAACTTGAATCTCATGAGCTTACAGGCTCTATATTTGATTTAATACATGCAATAGGAGAGAAGAAGAGTGAGGTAGCATATAGAACGCTTAAATTACTGTTTGAACTTGGTGAAGAGCCCACCAAAATAGTGTGGCACATTCGGACGCACTTTGATAAACTACTTAAGTTAAAAGAACAACCGGATGAGTCGTTTGGAATACATAAACATTTCTTACCAAGATATAAAGAACAAACAAAACTATGGTCTAACGAAGACTTACTCAATGTATTCTCATATTTATTTGAGACAGACCTTGCAATCAAAACAGGAAAGGCAGACCCACAATTATTACTACACGAACTAATCTACAAATTATCTCAAAATACAATGCAATGAGGGAGTAGTTTCTAAACAAGCTCCATAGTTGCCAACTTCCGCTAAGACCGTATCTTTCAATTTTTAGTTTTGGCTTGACAAATTCCAAATTAGGCATACACTATCAATTAAAATTAGGAGGGCGAGATGAAGAGGTATCACCTCAAGTTGAAAGATGTAATTAGTCTTATGGAAAAGGTGGGTATTCCTGGTAAAGATGCTTATGACCTGCCTACCAGCACCAAGCGTTTTCCAGATGGTGCCTGGTATCGTATGGAAATATCAGGTGTAGAGCGTGTAAATGTACTTGAAGCTCTTGTTGATGAGATGAACAAGCGTAAAGTGCCTATACATCGTGCAGTCTCAGTAGTTATGGGTGCTACATTGCTTGATAAATTTGAACTTAAAGATTTTGCCCAGATTGCTCATGATGCTAAATTGGAAGTCATAATCGCTCCCGGACCACGTTCAGCTTGGGATACGGGACGACAACTTGTTACACCTGAAGGTGCTTTTTCTGGATTAAGATTTAGGGGCTCAGACCAGCTACGGGCAGTAATTTCAGATATTATGCGATGCATTGAGATTGGATTTCGTGGCTTCCTTGTGATAGATGAAGGTGAGTTGTGGTTACTTAATCTACTGAGACAAAGAGGTGATATACCTAAGGATGTAATTTTTAAAGTCTCAATTTATGCCGGACACGCCAATGCAGCGGGTGGCAAAGTGCTGCAACTACTTGGGGCAGATAGCTTTAATCCGGTAGCTGACCTTAGCTTACCACAATTTGCATCCATCCGTAAAGCAGTTGATATACCGATAGATGTCCATGTTGTGCTCACTGAATCTTTTGGTGGCTATATTCGTATTTATGACAGTCCAGAGTTTGCTCGTGTCTGTGCACCATGCTATTTTAAAATAGAGCCAGGACCAGCATGTGCAGCTGGACCCGGTGCTCTTTACAAGCCATGGGTTGATGAAAAGATGTTAGCTAATTGGGTAAGGGAGAAAGTTAAATATGCTCAAATCATACATGAACTTATACAGGAAAATTTGCCTGAAGCCAAACTATCTAAACAAGGAGTGAAGGATTTAGCTATTCCAAAATTACAAAAGGGGGATAAGAATGTTTAATATCATTGCGTATGTAATACTCGGTTTAGTGGCTGGTACACTTGCTGGAATACTTGGAATTGGGGGTGGTATCATAATAGTTCCAGCTTTAGTATATCTATTTGGGTTAAGTCAACACCAAGCTCAAGGGACGACACTTGCATTATTAGTCCCTCCTATTGGATTACTTGCTGCGCTTGTATACTATAACAAAGGATATGTAAACTTGAAGATAGCCGCTTTTACCTGTTTAGGCTTCTTTATAGGTGGTCTTTTGGGAGCTGATATAGCAGCTCATATTTCTGACCCTTTCTTAAAGAAAATATTTGGTATAGCTCTGTTAGGGATATCCATTAGGATGATTTTAGGAAAGTGATAAGATTTTTTGATTTAAAACCCAGTCTGCAAGTAAAAGTTGCTCAAAGAGGGTATAGTAAAAACTCTTTGATTCATTCCTTAATTCGTTTCTTGTCCATATTAGCTTTTGGCATAAGCTTCTTTTGCTGAAACTTTTTTGTGAGTGTCTTTGGCGGTAGTGATTCCTTAGGTGCAGGTTCTTCTTTTTATGTAGGTTTATCGACTTCGGCTATTTTGTCTATCAGTAGCATAGTATATGGCTGACGGTGTCCTTTCTTACGACGATACCTTTTTTTAGACTTGTATTTGTATACAATTACTTTGGGTTCCTTACTAAGTCCAAGAATTTTTGCCTCACAAAATACTCCTTTTACATAAGGTTGACCAATTATATTTTTATCTTTTCCAAGTAGCATCAGGACTGGAAAATTGACTTTATCTCCTTCTTTGCCATGTAGTTTGGGTACCTTTATAGTATCATTCTCTTTTATTTTGTACTGAAAACCAGCAATTTCAACAATTGCCTTCATCTATTCTTCCTCGTAAGGAATAGGCGCAACTTCACCTTTTTTGACTGCCCTCTCTATTGCAGAACGAGGTTTAGTCTTACCTGACATCAAGGTGAGACTAAACGAGGTTAGCAGAAACAATATAAAGAGTACAATAGTTGTCTTCGTGAGGAATGGAGCTGCCCCCCTTCCTCCAAATATTGATTGACCGCCACCAAAAACAGTTGAAAGCCCGCCCTCCCTTTGTTGCATTAGGATAGCAAGAATTATAAAGATAGCCACAAGTATGTGAATTGTAAAAACAAATGCATGCATTTATCCTCCTGCATTTTTACAACATCACTTTTACGAATATTTCCTGTTTAAGCTCAGATATTAGTTTACTATAAAATTTGACTAATTTTCTCTGATGTATAAATTGTTTTAGCTCCTGTCTCATCTCATAAAAGTTTAGTTTACGTTCAGGCTGCAGTTCTATAGGTTTAATTACTTCAAATCCGTATGGATTGCTAAAAGTGTAAATTTCACCTATATTTATTGACTCGAGGGGTACAGAAAATGGAGTACTATACAAAGGGATGAACTCTTCGCCTTTGGCCGTAATTTTTACATCTAATCCTTCAATTGGTTCACCAAGTTTCAACTTCTCTTTTACTAACTCTAATGTTTGCTTGGTAGATTGAGAATCTGAATGAGTTGGATATATTCTTATCACAATGTCTCTTAGATGAAGTATGTCACCGTATTTTTCGTCACATTTTATAATGTGATACGCATCTGCAGTCTGTACAACATTTGTTTCACCAACATCTAATTTTGAGACAACATCTTGGAACTCTTTGGCTAACTCTCTTATATTTAAACTACCTAAGTCACCTCCATGACTCCTTGTAACTTTGTCATCTGAATACTTCTTTGCAAGCTTTTCAAATGATTCACCCCTTTTTATACGGTCTAAGATTTTATTCACTTTCTTCTCTGCAATGGATTGGGCTTTTGAAGAAAGTCTATAAGGAACAATTATACCTAAGAACCTTATGCTTGCTGGTTCAGGTGGGATTGAATCCTTATAAGTATTATAGAAATTGATAGCTTCAATATCACTAACTGCTAACTCTTTACCAAATTTCTTTTGAAACAGTTTTTGGATAAGTAAATTTTCTCTCGCCTCTTTTTTATATCTGTCAATCAAACTTTCCTCTGTAAGGCCTGTCCTTTTAAGTTCATCTTTATAAACTTCATCTGATAGAAACCTACCCCGTAATTCAAGCATAGCAGAGCTTACGGTAGCTGACAGTTCTTCATCGCTCACTTCTAATGTCTCATTTTCTGCTTGAATCAATAGTAGATTACGCTCAATTAGCTGCTCAAGTATTTTTAACCTAAGTGAGTCAGAAGGAGTAAGTTGAGTTAATAGCATAGCCTCGTCGAGTTCCGATTGAGTTACCACTTTATTTCCAACAATTCCTACTATTCTATCAATAGTTTCTGTTCCGACTATAGCCGGAATAAAGAAAAAACATAAAACTATTATTAAAGATTTATTCAAGTATCCCATAATTTTCCTCTACTACTTTTTCCTTACGAAGTTTAACTAAAAGGTCGCTTACTATTTTCTTTTGTTTGGATAGGATTAACAAATTCCTTATATTATCTTTTATATTTTCGTAATCTACTTCTTTATCTGTTTTCCTTATATCAAGTAACTTTACTATATGGTACCCATAAACTGTCCGAATAGGTTCACTTATAGCTCCAACTTCCTTGATTGAATATACAGCATCTTCAAACTCTGGTAAATTTGGCATATCACCACGCCTTATATATCCTACTAAGCCACCATTTTTTGATGACGGGTCAATTGAATATTGAGCTGCTAGTTTTGAGAATGGTTTCCCTTCATTAAGTTTTTCAATTATTTCATATACATGAGACTCATCCCTAACCACTATTTGGGCAACCTGTCTCTCTGTATTGTATTCTTCTTTGTGACGCTCAAAATATGCAATGACTTCTGAATCATCAACTCCTCCCATTTTAGTTATGTACCGCTCAAGGAATTCATTTGCAATTATTTCGCGTCCCATCTCATAAATTCTTGACTTAACTTGTGACTCTTTATCTATTTTCTCTTTTAGAGCCTCCTGATACAAGAGTTCGGTATCTATCCAATTTTTTAATATCTCCTTTTTCTGAGCAGGGGTAAGCATACTTATATACTGAGGAGGAATCATTAAGTAAAATTCTTCCTCAGTAAAAATAGTTTTACCTACTTTTGCTAAAACTTTACCTTTTTCTTTTCTGCATCCCGCGAGGAACAAAAAAGGAATAAATACAAAAAAAAGTGCTCTATTATTCATTGATTTAAACAGATTATATCAATGATAGCTTTTTGTCAACTAAAACATTTTTTATCATACCCGAAATGGGACTGGTATAAAAGTAATAACAAATATAAACAATGCTATTACACCAATGATTCTATGTTGTAAGTCTAATTGAGTGATACTATTAAGTGGTGGTGGGTGTTTAATGCCGATAATTACAAGAATAAGTATTGACCACATCCACCAGCCCGGCCAGTAAATTCCAAGTGCAAGCATTAGCCCAATCATAATCCATGGTATAAATTTGACCCTCTCTCCCAACAGGGCATAACTTATATGACCACCATCAAGTTGTCCCAATGGTAAAAGGTTGATGGCAGTCACAAACATACCAACCCAGCCAGAAAAAGCTATTGGATGTAGTGATAGTTCATACCCAATAGGTGGATGTGAAGCAAACAATTTTGTAAGTGTCCAGAAAAGCAATGAATTACCAAGGAATATCGCACCCTTTATTTGAGAGGCTGGTATAAATTTTGATAACTTCAATCCAATTATAGTAATTGGGATAGCCATAATAAACCCAGTAACCGGACCTGCTGCCCCAACTTCAACTAACCCCTTTTTATCTGATATTGGTGCTTTTATTCGTATAATAGCCCCAAATGTGCCGAGTGGAAAAATTGGCGGTGGCACCGGAATAAAGTATGGTAGGGTTGCACTTATGTTACGATGTCTACAAGCAAAGTAGTGTCCAAGTTCATGTGAACCAAGAATTAGAAGCAGGGTAAAAGAAAACGGAATACCATACGAGATATATTTCAAATTTTCAAATGGATTAACACCTGAAAGGAAACTACCTGCAAATACAGTCGTGATAACAGTAGCAATTAGGAGTACAAGGTTGACCCATCGTTTCTCTTCTCTTATTTTAGGAAGCTCTACTATTCTGAGTTCAATTTTCCCTTCCTTTTTCCTAAACACTGGCAGTAAATTAAATCCCTTAAGCCTGTCACTTATTAATTTAAATGCCTGCTCTGCCTCTATAAGTAATGTTCCACATATTACAGGGATTCCGTTTCGATACGAGTGTTCCTCAACGTTGATGCAATCACTTACTAAAGATTCAATATCATCCATTTTTTCTATGGGTTTACTTTCTTAAAAATAAAGATAGAATTAAAGTAATCACTGCAGATAACAATATACAGGATGTAATTGGGAAGTAGAATGAGAAATTTTCATGCTGTATGCGAATATCCCCGGGTAGTTTGCTGAATCCAATCTTTCCAAGAATAAGAGTTACTCCCCCAAATAAAATAAGAAATGTTCCAATAAGTATTAGTATCTTTGCTATATTTGTCATTTTTCGACTTTCCAAAATGTCATTGCAAGCATTAACGAAGCAATCTCATGAATAATTATCTATAATGGACTTACATTTTTTGATAACAAGTTCTGTATTTTGTGTAGTTACATACTGTTCAAGTTCATTGAGCTCCTTTAAGAGCTCAGAGTGAGAGATATGATTATCTGAGCTGACAACGAGTATGTTCTCATCGTGAGTTAATTGAACTTTTTCACCTTTTCCGATAAGTTCTTCTTCAATTTTCTCACCCGGTCTTAAACCTATAAATGAGAATTTAGCTTTATCTTTGGGTAAGCCGGACAGTGCAATAAGGTCTTGTGCAAGGTCAATGATAGGTATTGGGTCGCCCATTTTTAATATGAATATTTCACCCCCATTCCCCATAGCGCCTGCCTGAATAATAAGTTGACCAGCTTCAGGTAGAGTCATAAAATACCTTTTTGCATCCGGATGTGTAATAGTGATAGACTCGTTCTCTTTTATTTGCTGCCTAAATATAGGAATACAGCTACCAGTAGAGTCAAGCACATTACCAAATCTTACGGATACAAATTTTGTACCCGATTCATTTGATAGAGACTGAATATAAAGCTCATTTATTCGTTTAGAGATGCCCATAATGTTTTTTGGGTTGACTGCCTTATCTGTTGAAACCATGACAAATTCTTCTATCGTATATTTGAGGGCAAGGTCGGCAAGCCTTTTTGTACCCAATATGTTATTTTTTACACCCTCAATTACGTTTATATTTTTTTCTAAGACTGGTACATGCTTGTAAGCAGCTGCGTGGTAAATTATTTGTGGTCCTGTAGTTTTTATTATTTCCTCAATCCTTGCAGTATCTTTTATATCAGCTAAGAATGAGACTATATCCAAATTCGTGAATTTACGTCTAAGCGAGAGCTCAACAAGGAAAAGCGGACTCTCCGCTATATCAACCAATATGAGCTTATTTGGATTAAATTTTGCTATCTGATGACAAAGTTCTGCCCCAATTGAGCCACCTGCACCTGTAACCATAATCCTTTTGCCAGATAGATGTAGAGAGATAAATTTTGTATCTAACTCTATTGGCTTGCGTCTGAGTAAATCTGTGACATCTACATCTTTAATTTGTGATATGGATACAGTTCCATTTATTATATCACCAAGTGCAGGTAATGTCTTAAAGTTAACACCCGAAAGCTTACACTTTTCAACAATTTTACGCATCTCGTCTCCTGATGCAGATGGTATGGCAATAATAATTTCCTGTACCTTATATCTACTTACAAGATTTGGAATATTATCTTGTTTGCCAATTATAGGAACTCCGTGGATTGCCCTGCCTTGCTTTAAAGGGTCATCATCAACAAACCCAATTGGATTGTAACCAATACTTGGATTATTTTTCATCTCCTTTAAAATCATTGTCCCTGCATCTCCTGCACCTACAATTAAGACACGCTTAGAACGAGTAATAGAAGGCTTAAGAGCCTCCTTTCTTATCCTTATAATAAACCTGGAGCCACCCACAAATATTACAGTAAGGAACCAATCTATAATAGGGACTGAACGCGGATACCCTACTCCTCGAGATAGTGCAAAAATTACAAAAATTATTGATAAAGTAGTAAGGGTGGCAGCTTTGAGAATATCAATCAAGTCTTGGATAGAAGCATATTCCCAGATTCCTTTATGGAGTTCAAAGTAGTTAAATATAACAAACTTTATAAGGATTGCAATTGGTAGAGTTTTTAAAAATATAGGAAAATCAGCTGGAAAAGTAAAACTTGAAAACCTTAAGACAAAGGCTATATAATATGCAAACCCACCTATCCCAACATCAAATAAAGATATACCTATTTGGCTCTTTCTCATTTATAAAATTTATCCTGTAATTCTAAAAAGTCAAGTTTTTATTCCCTGCGAGTTATGAAAATACAAAATATTTAAAATAAGAAAGTAGCTTCTTTTAGATATAGATTATCTAACCAAGCTTTTTACTGGAAATAAAATTTGTAAAGAAAGTAATAAGCTGGTGTATCTGTTATTGCAGCCATCCACAGGTGCTTACCATATAAATGAGTTGCTATCGTAATAACACCATCTTCTGGGTGAGTACTCTACCCCCATACTCTAATTTACAGAAATAGATGCCTTCTCTCATGAGTTTAGCATCTAAGACAGTAGAGTGGTAGCCAACTTCTTTGACTTCATCAACCAGTGTCTTTACTAATCTACCTGAAATGTCATAAACCCTTAACGATACTTTACTCTTTACCGGTAACTGATAACTGATGACTGTAGTTTGGGTGAATGGATTTGGTGTGATTTTGAGTAAGAGTGTAGTTTTATCCAAAATAGCCTCCTCAACTCCAATGAATGGATAGTATTTACCGTAAGCCCGTAAAACTTCGTAAGGTGAAGAGGCATATCTTGAATAAGTAAACAATGCTTTGTTAGAAGGACCATTTGCAATGGCTGGTGTTACCTCTGTAACCGGTTTATCTGATACAACTATTGTTTCAATAATTTCACCACTTGTATCAATGATTGCCCCATATATGTCACAATTAGTACCACTACGCCAATCTTCCCATAAAACAATGTAATTAGTACCATCAAAAGTTACGCTCTGAAACCCTTGTGCTGAACTATTAGTACAAATTGGTATACCCGATGGGTCAAGTACTACCCCTTCACGAGTCACCCTTCCGCCATAAATATCCCAATTCCCATTCCTTGTATCCATCCAGGTAACAAAATAATGAGTGCCACCAAAACAAATTCTTGGTAGCACACATGAGCGTCCCAATCCGCTGGGGAACAAGCAGATGCCATCAGGGTCAAGTAATGTGCCACCCGGTGTTAAGCGTGCACCGTAAATCTCAAAATTAATACCAGTCCTACAGTCTTGCCATACAATAAAATAATTATCACCATCAAATGCAACTGATGGAAACCATTGTTCTAGTGGTGCAGTTGAAATAGGAATACCAAATATGTCCATAACTGCACCCGATTTCTTTACCCTTGCCCCATAAATGTCTTCTTTCCCATTTCTACTATCATCCCATACTACAAGCCAATTTACACCACCATATGCAACTGATGGATAGCCCTGATTACCTGCCCATGCCCCTATAGTAATACCATTTGGGTCAAGCACTTCTCCTGATGGTGTAACCCTTGCACCCCAAATATCCCAACTTGATGGAAAAGCATGCCATGCAACTAAGTAACTTGAATCTGCAAATGCTATTGTAGGCCAGTATTCAATCCAATTCCTTGTTGATATGGGAATAAGGTCACCAATTGAGCCATCTTGTTGAGTAATTCTTTTACCATATATATCCCACGAATTACGATGCTCACTCCATGCAGATAAATAATTTACACCATCATAGGCAACTACTGGCATCTCTTGAATATTTGATTGAGTTGATACAATAAACCCATTAGTGTCAAGAACAACACCAGCCTGATTTACTCTTGCCCCAAATATATCCCTTGAGTCATATCGCGCTTCAGTCCAGACTGTAAAAGAATTTAACCCATTTGATGCAACTTCAGTCACATATGCAGGCGTGACATTTTCTATCTTAATTGGTGTAGCATCAAGTAATATACCATCTTTACTTACCCTTGCCCCATAACAACCCTTATATTGACCACTCTGGACTGGCCAAGTCACAAAATAATCTATACCATCAAAAGTAACAGATGCAAAAGGTGTATAATATGTAGTCGGTGAGATTCTAATTGGCAAGGAGTCAAGCACTTGTGCTTTTTTATTAACTCTCACTCCATAATCTTCACCAAGGCTTTCCCATACAACAAAATAATAAGGGTCACCAAATGTAACGCGTGGCATAAATGTATGTTGACCAGGCATATCACATATTGCAAACCCTTGTGGGTCGAGGACTTCAGCTTGTGGTGTTACCCTTGTCCCATAAGTTGACCAGTAACTGCTTTTTTCCTCAGTCCATACTACTAAATAATTTTCGCCATCAAAGGCAACATCTGAATAAAAACTTCTACCCACAGTAGATTTATAAATCAAAAACCCATTAGGCCAGTCTAATACAACACCTTCAGGTGTCACTCTTGCACCTCTAATCTCATCATCTCCTCCACCAGGAACACAATCATGCCATACAACAAGAAAATTAGTGCCATCAAATGCTACATGAGCCATACCTCCAGCACGATTTGGTGAATCTGTTATGTTAAAGCGGAGTGTGTCAAGTACTAAACCATCGCTTGCCCGTATCCGTACACCAAATAAATCCCAAACCCATGTCCCCCCAATATCTAAGTCTTCGTACACACATAAATAAATACCATCCCCATATCCAACCACTGGAAACATGCCAACAAGGTAGTTACCAACAGCACCTGTCCCACCTACCTTAATCCCGTTAGGGTCAAGAACTTCACCTTCAGCAGAAACACGTGTGCCATAAACATCTTGCAATACCCTCTCATCACTCCATATAACAAAATAATCTTCACCATCAGAAGCAACTTTAGGTGTACCCTGATGAGCTGGTGAAGACCAAAAACATAGAGTTGTATCTATCATAAAATCACTATATGAGACGGTATTCCACTCCCTGTTGCTGCCACTAATCTTAGTATAGGATTCAAATCTCTTCATCCAATCCGGTCCCTTCGTCAATTCTACTCTATCTGTTTCTGCCCCATAATAGACATTGGAGCCCCAAAAATAAGCCCCAAACATTAAAGCTAATACTATATTCATAATACACCTCCTCTTATTTAAATTCGAAACTCCAATTTCCAAATCCTAAACAAATCACAATTTCCAATGTCACAAACCGTTTGAGATTTGGTAAATTGGAGAATTAGAATTTGTTTACCCAGCATCACTTTGGTGCGGGGTTTAGAGTTTAGAATTTCGAATTTAGGATTTAGTTTAGTCATTCCATTAAAAGCAGTTGCTTGGTTAGACTCCTATTCCCAACTTGTAGCTTACAGAAGTATACACCACTTGGTAATAGCTTGCCACTCTCATCTCTGCCATCCCAGACAACAGTTATTGGGTTCATCCCGATTTTATCGGGATTGAGCTCGGGTAGTTTTGGGTCTCCTGACCCAAAAGACTTAACTAATCTGCCAGTTAGGTCATAAATCGTTAATCTGTAATCTGTACTCTGTAATCTGTAATCTATACTTTGTATTCTGATTTCTGTTTTTCTGCTGAATGGATTAGGATAGACTTCTAATTTTACACTTTGCACTTCTAACTTTGAACTTTGAACTTCCTCAATACCCATATTAGTATTTTCAAATAGATAATTGCCAGAGAGGGCAAGTTCCATATCTATTGAGTAAGTGTATTCAACTGTCAAAATATTACCAGAATCGGGCATATTCTTAAGTGTAAACCAGCCAGCTACCAAATCATAACAGTAATCACTAATTGGAACCGTATCATTATTAACCTTTATCACTTGTAACTTATGAACCGGGTAATGCGATAAGTAGAATAATTTCTTTGTCCCATCAACTGTAAATGTATCTATACTTGCAACAAGCCCATCATTGTCAACATCACCCCACGCTACATTATGTATACCACTGACATTTGAGAACCAATCAGGCCAAGCAATTAGACTGCCATTATTATTTGCATAGACACAAGCAGCACGTCCTATGTTTGCACACGCTAAATCCATATAACCATCACCATCTACATCACCAAATGCTACCCCTATAGAGTTGTAGACATCAGCTGATACCCATGATGGACTTGTCTCAAGTGTTCCACCTGTATTCATAAAGATAAAGTTAGGAGCATCTTCCATAGCCGCACCTGCCCCATTTCCACAAGCTACATCAAGCCAGCCATCGTTGTTTACATCAGCAACTGACACACCACCGACTGGAAGAATTTGTGGTGTCTCAGAAGTCCAAGAAGCTGTAGTCTCAAGTGTTCCATTGTGGTTATAATATACTCTTAACATAGGCTTTGCCCAGTTAATATTACCAACTACAAGGTCAAGCCAGCCATCGTTATTTATATCTGCCCAGGCACCACCTGAAAAGTCAATATCGTGGTCATTAGCCTGCCATGAAGGATTAGACTCAAGTACTCCATTATTATTGTAAAATACACAAGGATATTGTAGCATATCAATAGCAGCTAAATCCAAATCACCATCATTGTCTACATCAGCCCAACCAGCCCAGCAGCCACCCTTTGAGCCTACCCATACCGGACTAGTACTTATGGAGCCAGCCTCATTTTTGTACAGTTTTAGCCTACCACCTAAAAATTGACAATTCGCTATTACCAAATCTAAGTCACTATCATTATCATAATCAGCCCAAGCACACCATACAGAAGGGTCAAAATCAGCCGATTGCCATACTGGGAATGTGTCAAGTATACCATGTTTATTCATAAAGATGTAGTTAGGATATGCCTCCCTAGCAACTGATAAATCAAGCCAGCCATCATTGTTGAAATCAGCTAAACTGATACCACGTGCCTTATCATCATAATAAGACCAGCGAGGGGCAGGATTTAATGGAACCAATTGCATAATCCATAGCATTAATATTGCTACCATTTTACACCCCCTTTTACAAACTCATCCCAACTTTGTCGGGATAAGTTTTACCTCGAAAAATATAGCCCATTTCCTTCTATATCACACAATCATAGACATCACCACCTTCTTAAAATTCTAAATCCCAATTTCTAAATCCTAAACAAATCTCAACCCCGAAATCCCAATGTTCCAAACTGTTTGGAATTTTGAAAAATTGAGAATTAGAATTTGTTTAGAGTTTAGGATTTTGGATTTAGAATTTATCATAGCATCTTACCTTAGCATAAGCAATTGCTTGGTTATGCTCTTATTACCCACTTTTAACTTGCAAAAATAGATTCCAGAACCTACCTCTTTACCAGAAAAATCTTTACCATCCCAGCTAATAGAGTTAATTAGTTGATTAGTTGATTGGTTAACTAGTAAGGAGCGAACTAATCTGCCAGCTAAGTCATAAATCATTAATCTGTAATCTGTAATCTGTAATCTGTAATCTATACTTTGTATTCTGATTTCTGTAGTTCTGGTGAATGGATTAGGATAGATTTCCAATTTGGGCCCACTTATCACTGATTGTAATTTAGTATTTTCCTCAATTCCAGGTGGTCCAGTCGCTATAGTGAATGTGGCATCACTTGAATCAGTGGTCTCACTCCAAGGCGTATAATATATTTGCACCTTTGCTTGATTTGTAGGTGTATTGGGAACTTTCCATGAATATACACCGTCATCAGGGTCGCTATAATCTATTACAGACCAACTTGTGCCATTGAAATAGTGGATTACGACATCACCACTTAACCCAGTTGTCACCCATTTAATATCATAAGTTGAATCTACTCTCAACCATTCACCACCATTAGGATATAAAATTTGGATTTGACGGCAGATAATAAAGTTGACATCACTATAATCATTAATGGAAGGTTCACTAATAACTGTTATTTTTACCTTGTAGTTAGTATCAGGAGTACAAGATGTCGGTACAGTCCATGAGTATAAACTATCATTTTGAGTACTACTCGCTATGGTTTCAAATAAGCTACCACCCTTATACAACTCAAGCTTTACATCACCACCTACAGTTGTTATCCACTTTATATCGTAGGGCTTCCCTATTACCCAGCATAGCTTACTGTTAGGCGATGTTACCTCTATTGCCCTTATAGTGAAGTTGGCATCACTTGCATCAGTATTAGTGGGGATACAGCTTGTATGCGTTACCTTCACTCTACCCTGAGTTGTAGGTTTGTTTGGGACTGTCCATGAATATAAACCATCATCAGGTGTGCTCTTAATTATCGTATTCCACAATGAGCCGCCATTAGTAGAGTAATCTATTCTGACATCGCCACCTCCACCTGAAGTATTCCATGTAATGTTATATGATTGACCACCATTTAAGACTTCACCCCCATTTGGTAATACTACTTGAACATTTTGACATATGCTAAAGTTCGTATTACTATAGGTATAAATGGATGGAGCACTCACACTTATAATTTTTACCTTATAATCTGAGCCCGGCTCCTGAGTTGCAGGTATACTCCATGAGTATAGACTATCATTTTCAGTGCTACTACTTATAGTGCTATTTAAGCTACCTCCTTTATACAACTCTATCTTTACATCACCAGTGACGCCTGCACTTAACCAGCTTATGTTATGTAAATTACCCCTCATCCAATGCTCACCACCAGTTGGCGACCTAATTAATATTGCAGGTGAATTATAATAGCCATCAGCTCTTTTGTGTATTATTGGTTGTGCACTCGGTGAGGCAAGGTCAACATCCCCTAAATGTAATATTGAGCCCCTACCACTTACAACTACTCTCCATACTATTGCAAAAAGTTTACCATTACCATCAAGACCAGGATTTGGAGACAGACAAGCACATGCTACCCATAACCAGCCCTCAGTATTGTTTATATCTCTCTTTATCCAAAAGACATTGCCACTGTTACTTAAGGCTGTACTATCAATAATCCTATCACAAGTTATCACTGATGGGTCAAAGTATAGCTTGACATCAAACCCGTACAGATTTGGACTGGTAGTACTCTCCATATAATAAACTGAATCCCTAAAAGTAGAGCCAGCCGATAAACCAGTCTGCGTCTCAGGTGATACAGATACAAGCGGTGTATCAATAAGACTCGGACTCTTTTGAGTACTAAAATTTACCCCTATAAGAACTATCAATAGAACAAAATTATACATTTTCCCCCCTCTCTTAAACTATTGTTTATAGTTTTTAAATCTATATTTACAATACTAACTGAAATTTGTCAAGTCATTTTTGCCTTCTTCTATGACATTACCTTAATAAAAGCACTTGTTTAGTTAGATTCTCATCACCTACTTGTAACTTACAAAAGTAGATACCACTTGGCAGTCTATTCCCACTATCATCTGTGCCGTCCCACGAAATAGTAACAGTATGGTAAGGCTTCAGCCTTGCAAAAGATTTGACTAATCTACCTGCTAAGTCGTAAATACTCAATCTGACTTCTGACTTCTGTCCTCTGGTTTCTGGTAACTGATAACTGATAACTGTAGACTGACCGAATGGATTGGGTCGTATGTAGAGGTAAGGGCTACAAATTGGTAATGTAGTTGTCTCTTCTATTCCTGGAATAGTATAAATGAGACCCCATACTCGTTCTGTAGAGTATGGAGCGGGTGTAAATCTATACCATGTAATAAAGAATTCATCATCCGGTCCCTTTGCAATTGATGGTGCGTATTGGTCATAAGGCTGAATAGAGATTGGTATACCACCCGGGTCCAATACTTCACCACTCGTTGTCACTCTTGCACCATAAATGTCTGTATCCACATTACGCTGGTCACACCAGCACACTAAATAATTAGTGCCATCAAATGTAACTACTGGATACCATCTTGGTGCCATCCCTGAAGAGATAACAATTGCGTTAGGGTCTAAGACTTCGCCATCTATACTTACACGTGTCCCATGTATACCCCACTTCCCAGTGTATGGGTCATACCACGCCCATACAACTAAATAATTCTTACCATCAAAGCCGACTGCCGGATATCCTTTATTTCCTGTCTCAAGTGATATCCGCATGCCGTTATGGTCAAGAACCGTGCCTTGTAGACTAATTCTTGCACCGTAGATTTCAAAGTGTCTACCATCATCTCTACTATCATGCCATACTACTAAATAATTACTGGCCCCAAAAGCAACTTCAGTAAAACCACTACCACCCTGGTTGTATGGGACATGATGGGTAATATTAAGATGCGCAACAACATTACCCTCTGGGGTTACCATTGCACCGTAAACCTCACCTTCACACTCAGGGAAAAAATCAGCTGCATCGTCGTAGACTACAAGATACCTATCTTTACCAAAAGCTACCTTAGGATACCAGAGGTCAACACCAGTGAAATCAATAAGGATTCCAGCAGGATCCAATACTGCACCTCCTTGACTAACTCTTGCCCCATAAATGCTATAATAAAAGCCACTCCTAAAATCCATCCATACTGTTAGGTAATTCGTACCATCAAATGCTACACGTGCCCCATATTGCCAAGAGTGAGCAGTTGAAATAGGGATAGCAACTGTATCTAAGAATTCACCATATTGATTCATACGTTTACCGTAAATATCCCATTCAGTAGATATGCTCCTATAATCTTGCCATGCAGCAAAGTAATTTGTCCCATCCCATAAAACTGATGGCAGAATCTGGGTATTAGAAGCCCATGAAAAATTAATCCCTGCCAGGTCTAATACATCACCACCTACTGATATACGAGAGCCAAAAATATCGCTTGCACTCCCAATCCTAAATTTATCCCAAGCCACTAAGTAATTTATACCATCAAATGCTACACTCGGATTACGATTCATTGGATATGACTCAGCTTGTGTAATCCTAATACCTAAAGTGTCTAAAACAGTGCCATCGCCAGCTACCCTCGCAGCATAGATGTGTGGGTACCACTGATGGTCTCTGTCATCAGTCCACGCTATGAGATAATTAGTCCCATCAAATGCTACAACTGGCCCACTTTGGGAGTTAGGGGCAGTAGAGACAGGGATGCTGACAGTATCTAATACTACACCATCTTTGCTAACTCTAGCCCCATAAATATCAGGCCTGTACTGGTTAGTTTGGTCCTCCCACACAACCATATAGTTAGAGCCACCAAAAGCAACTGAAGGCCAGCAGCAAGGAGCGGGAGTAGTCTCAATAGGAATACCTACACTGTCAATCACAGTGCCAGCAGTTGTTACTCTCGTACAATAGATATCATAGTTGCCACTTCGTTTGTCCATCCACACAACTAAATAATTAGTGTCATCAAAGCTGACTCTCGGATTAGCTTGAATACTATTTGCTGATGATATAACAAAGCCATTAGGGTCTAACACTACACCTTCCTGGCTTACCCTTGCCCCATATACATCACTTGCATCCGGTATATACTTAGTCCAGGTCACTAAATAATTAGTGCCGTCAAATGCTACAGATGGTCGTCCCTGATACCCTTGGGCTACACATATCTCAATCCCATACGGGTCTAAGACTTGTCCATCCATGCTAACCCGTGCCCCATATATATCTCCATTATCGTTGCGTTTATCTCCCCATACTACAAGGTAATTACTACTACCAAAAGCAGCTGATGGGTTCACCTGTTCACCTGCTTCCATACAAATGACAATACCCGATGAGTCAAACTCTACTGCAGGCGAGACAATAACACCATAAATGTCACCGGGGTCAGGCTTACGGCGCTCATCTTTCCAGACCAGTAAATAATTGCCACCACCAAAACAGATATTCGCATACCCCTGGAAATTACCCTCAGGTATATATACAATTGGCGTATCAATCATAAACTCACCCGCTAAATCCGGATATCCCCACTGTATGTCACTTGTAAGAAAAGTTGCATCTCTTTTAGCTACTACAAGAATAGATTCAGGGCTCCTGTGTAAGTTATTAAGCCGAGGGATAGCAGTTACAATAAAGTTAAATGGAAATCGTACTCCACATACCGATAATAAAAGGATAAATAACATCATCGCACACCTCCTTAATGTTTGTAATTTTTAATCCATGCTCTCTTCTATTTAATATAATATATATACCAAACTAAATTTTGTCAACTCTTTTTATTTCACTTGTTACTTTTCAGCAAAAATGTCCTCTTTTATTTTTCAGGTAAAATGTCCTCTAT